>CAZKMN010000005.1:0-24447 GCA_964553905.1 uncultured Oscillibacter sp. | reverse complement strand
CTATGCCCCGGAGCTGTCGGTGCCCGGCTGCGTGTGCCACGTGACGGTGCTTTCCGGTTCCGTGGCTTTGACGGCGGAGGGTGAAACGTTTCAACTGATGGAGCGGGATGCGCTGCGCTTTGCGGCGGATCGGCCCTATTCCTTTGAAAACATGACCAATTCCACCGCCCGCTTGCAGGTGCAGTATCGCTATCTCAAATGAAGCGGGAATTTGTAAATAAGCAGAAAAAGGACGCCCGAGAGGGCGTCCTTTTGTTTGCGGGAAAGTGGCATCTTCGATCAGGCCAAAAAGCCCTTGAGGATGCAATCCTCAGCCTGCTCCTCTGTCAGACCCAGCGTCTCCAGCTTCAAAAGCTGTTCGCCGGCGATCTTGCCGATGGCGGCTTCGTGGATGAGCTGCGCTTCCGTGCAATTTGCGGTGATGGCGGGGATGGATTTGATTTTGGCGTCGCCCATGATGATAGAGTCGCATTGCACATGACCAAAGCACTGGGCGTTGCCCACCATGCGGGGATAGAATACCTGACTGGATTCATCCTGCGCCACGGAGCGGGAAATGACCCGTCCCCGGGAGCCCTCGCCGTCCAGAACGATCTCCATGTCGCTCTCTGCGACTTGGTTGCCGTGGGTCAGCAGCCGTTCAGTAATAACGGCCTCTGCGCCCTTGCCGCAGACGATTTTGGTGTCCCGCTTGGTAGAGTCGATGCCGCGGATTTGCGTGGTGTCCATCTGGATGGAGGCGCCCTCCTCCAGATAGACCACGGTCTGGGGATTCATGATGCGTCCGCCCTTGCCGTCGCCCTCGCCGTAATGCTTTTCCGTGTAGTGAACATGAGAATTTTTCCCAACATAGAAGGTGTGCAGACCGTCGTGGCGGGAGGTCTGATCGCCGCAGTTGTGGATGCCGCAGCCGGCCACAATGTCCACCTTGCAGTTTTCCCCGATGTAGAAGTCGTTGTAGACCATCTCCTCTACGCCGGGCTTGGTGATGATGACGGGGATGTGGCAGGTTTCGCCCACAGTCCCGTCCTTCACGCGGATATCAATGCCGGGCTTTCCGTCGGTTTTGCCGGTAATTTCAATGTGTTCCGTGCTGGCGCGTCCGTCGCAGCCGCTGTCTTTGCGGATATTGAACGCCCCCACGGGCTTCCCCACGAGGTCTGCAATCTTTTCCAGCAGCTCGCGATCGATCTCTGTGTCCATCATTTTGCGTGGGCCTCCTTTGTCAAAACCGGGCACGCGCCCAAAGTGTCCGCCAGAATCTGGGGCAAAATTTCGGATGCCGAACCCCGGTGACGAATGGAGCCGTCCCCGACCACAACAACCTCGTCTGCCAGAGAGATGATCCGCTCCTGATGGGAGATGATAATCATCGTGGCACTGCCGGTGGCGTGGATCTGCTCAAACGTCTCGGTCAGCCGGGCAAAGCTCCAAAGGTCGATGCCGGCCTCGGGCTCGTCAAAAATCATCAGTTGGCTGTTTCGCGCCAAAATGGTGGCGATCTCGATGCGCTTGACCTCGCCGCCGGAAAGGGACACGTCCACTTCCCGATCCAGATAGTCGTTGGCGCACAGGCCGACCTTCGTCAGATATTGGCAGCAGCGGTCCTTGGAGAGCTTGCCGTCCCCGGAGGAGAGCGTCAAAAGGTCCCGGACGGTCAGCCCCTTGAACCGGGGCGGCTGCTGAAAACCGTAGCTGATGCCCAGCTTTGCCCGCTCTGTGATGCCCAGAGCGGTGATGTCCTGCCCGTTCCAGAAAATGCGGCCAGAGGTCGGCTGAACAAGGCCCATGACAATTTTGGCCAGCGTGGTCTTTCCGCCGCCGTTTGGTCCGGTAAAGACCACCAGACGGTGATCGTCGATGGTCAGAGAAATATCGTTTAAAATACCCAGCTCACTGTCCCCTTCTCGAACAGTGTAGCTGATATGGCTGAGTTCCAGCATAGATGGAGAGCCTCCTTTTTTGGCATAAATGCTCATAGCCTGTCTATTTTAGCAGAAGCATGGACAAAATGCAACGCAGCAGAGTGGGTTTCCAAGAGTATTTTATCCGAAACCGCGGCTTTTTACCGGGAAAGCCGCTCCATGCACGGATTTTTTCCACGCGCATATGCTATTTAGAAAAGGAGGGACCTTTTATGGAACAAGAACTACATGCTTCGCAGCCCTGCGATTACAGACAGTTTGACCGTGTTTGGCAGCGGGTTTCCCCCGGCTTGGAGCCCTATCCGGGACTGCGACAGACCGTGCCGCCCGCACAGCAGCCGGTCGCGCCGCTTCCGCCGCTCCATACCGTGCCGCCGGCGCAGCAGCCGGTCGCGCCGCTTCCGCCGCTCCATACCGTGCCGCCCGCACAGCAGCCGGTCACGCTGCTTCCACCGCTCCATACCGTGCCGCCGGCGCAGCAGCCGGTCGCGCCGCTTCCACCGCTCCATACCGTGCCGCCGGCGCAGCAGCCGGTCACGCCGCTTCCACCGCTCCATACCGTGCCACCTGCACAGCAGCCCGTCATTCCCCTTCCGCCACTTCAGGGCGTACCCCCGACGGAGCTGCCCGGCGCCATCATGAATCCCTGCTGCATGGGCACAGCGGCGGCAGAGATGCTTCAGGTTCTAGTGGGATTTATTGAAGAGGAGCTGGCGGATCAGCGGTATTATTCCGCTGCGGCCAGACAGGGGCCCGCTTGGGCGCGTCAGCGTTTGCGGGAGATCCAGACGGACGAGGGCACACATGCCAGACGGTTGATGACCGCTTACTATCTCATCACCGGCGAATGCTATCAGCCCGCCATCTCCTGCGCGCGGATTCGGATAGGCCCTTGGTGCGCCGCCCTGCGGGAGCGCTATCACATGGAGGCCTGCAACGCCCTGAACTACGCCCGTGCGGCGGAGGGCACCACGGACCCGTGCCTGAGCAAGCTGCTGGAGGAGCTGAGCAAGGAGGAATACCAGCATTCCACGGAACTCATGCTTCTTTTGGAGCGAAGCCTGCAAAGTTAACTTCCCGTTGCATGGCGCTGAAAAATAGAGTATGATAGCGCTGAAGAATAATCCGCCGATGCAGCGGGGAAAACGGAGGAGAAATTGGATGGTTCCACTCATTACCATCAGCCGTGAATACGGCGCCGGCGGCCATTCCATCGGCAAGCAGGTGGCCGAAAAACTGGGCATCCCCTTTTATGATCGGGATATTGTGCGGGAGACTGCCAAGGCCAGCGGATTCGACCCCGACCTCATTGAGAGTGAGGGAGAGGATATCACCAAGGCCGATTCCATCCTGAGCAGCATTTGCGCGGCCTCCAGTAGTTATTATCACGACTCGCAGGACGCCATCTACGAGGTACAAAAGGCTGTTATTTTACATCTGGCGGAGGAGGGGCCCTGCGTGATTTTGGGCCGCTGCGCGGACGAGATCTTCCGGGAGGCCGGGATTCCCAGCCTGAACGTGTTTATTCACGCAGATGAGGTCCACCGGGCGGTCCGCGTCAGCGAGCTGATCGGCAGCAAAAACGCCACAGAGATCCAAAAGCTCATGACGAAAAAGGACGCCAGCCGCCATCATTACTACAATCGCTACACCGGGAAAAAGTGGGGCGACAGCCACAACTATCAGCTTTCGCTGGATAGCGGCGCGCTGGGCTATGAGCTCTGCGTCAGATTGATCGTTCAGAGCGCACAGGCAACGGAATGAACAAACGGACGCTGTGCATCCGGGAGATGCGTCTCCGGGATGCACAGCGCTCAGGAATCGATCGCGGGAGGAAACATGTTTACCGGATTTACAGACGAAACGGTGGATTTCATGTGGGGCATTCGCTTTAACAACGACCGCACATGGTTTGAAGACCATAAGGATACGTATCTCACCCAGTTTTATCGTCCCATGCGGGAGCTGAGCGAGGAGCTTTATGAATTTATACGGGAAAAGCGGCCCGATCTGGGGCTTATTTGCAAGGTGACCCGGATATATCGGGACGCTCGCCGCCTCCACGGACGAGGGCCGTACAAGGAGAGTTTGTGGTTTTCCATTGAACAGCCCTCCGAACAGTGGACCGCTCATCCGACGCTCTGGTTTGAGCTGGGGCCGGAGACGTGGACTTACGGCATGGGCTACTATTTGCCAAAGGCCCTCACAATGGCCAAGCTCCGCGCCCGGATTGACCGGGACCCGGAGACGATGAGGCAGTTGACCCGGCGGCTGGACCGTGGGGACGAATTTGTGTTGGAGTCGGAGGCCTACAAAAAGCCCCGTGCTCCCGCGCCTTTCCCGGAGCTGGCACCGTGGTATCAGACGAAGTCCTTTTCCATTTTGCATGAGGAAAAGCTCTCGGAGGAGCTGTTTGACCGGAGACTGGTTGAGCGTCTGCAAACTGGGTTTTCCTTCCTGCTGCCCTATTTTGATTATTTTGTCACGTTGGATGACGATCCGGACCCCCGCGCGTCCGCGGAAAATCCCATATACAAAAGGAGCGAGAACAGATGAGAGAATGTCCAAACAGAACCGACGCCCTTGCGCTGCTGCGAAAGTATAACGGAGAGCCCTTTCACGTGCAGCACGCCCTGACGGTGGAGGGCGTGATGCGCTGGTTCGCGCAGGAGCTGGGCTATGGGGAAGACGCCGACTTTTGGGCCACGGTAGGCCTTTTACACGACGTCGATTTTGAAAAGTGGCCGGAGGAGCACTGCAAAAAGGCTCCGGAGCTGTTGGCGGAGATCGGATGCAGCCCGGACTTTATCCATGCGGTTTGCAGCCACGGCTACGGCCTTTGCTGCGATGTGGCGCCGGAGGCGGAGATGGAAAAAGTCCTCTTTGCCTCGGACGAGCTCACGGGTCTGATCGGCGCCGCGGCCCGCATGCGGCCCAGCAAGAGCTGTCAGGACATGGAGCTGAGCTCCCTGAAAAAGAAGTTTAAGGACCGGAAATTTGCCGCAGGCTGCTCTCGGGACGTCATCAAGGACGGGGCCGACCGGCTTGGCTGGGAATTGGACACGCTGCTGGAGCGGACACTTCAGGCCATGCGCGGTTGCGAAGCATCTGTCGAGGCGCAGATGGCGGCTCTTTGAGAACATAGCCCGGGGGCGTTTTTTGCGCGCCCGGGCTTGAATTTTGAAAACGGCTATGATAAGGTACTACCATGGAATCATATGAATTGCTTCGCTCCAAGCGCCGCACGCTGGCGCTGGAGATCACCCGGGACGGCCGGGTTTTGGCGCGCGCACCCCGCTTGCTGTCGCAAGAGCGCATCGATGCGTTTGTGGCGGCCCATGGGGACTGGATCGCCCGCCACCGCGCCTTGCAAAGCGAGCGGGCAAAACTGGCTCCGCCTGCTGCCACGCCGGAGGAGGTCGAACGGCTCAAGGCCCGTGCCCGGACGCTTTTGCCCCAGATGGTGGCACAGTGGAGCGGGAGAATGGGCCTGCTGCCCACCGGCTTGCGCGTGACGACGGCCCGCAAGCGCTATGGCAGTTGCAGCGCGAAAAACAGCCTCTGCTTTTCTTGCTTTCTCATGAATTCCCCGGAGGCGGCCATTGAGCTTGTGGTGGTCCACGAGCTGTGCCACATCCGGGAAAAAAATCACGGCCCGGGATTTTACGCGCTTTTGGAGCGGTATCTCCCGGATTATCGGGAACGAAAAAGACTTTTGCTGTAAGGAGCTGCTGCAATGAACAAGCTGAATCTCACCCAATTGCTGCAAGAAAATCCCTATCCCGGACGGGGACTTTTGCTGGGGCGTACGGCCGACGACCGACATGCCGTCGCGGCCTATTTTATCATGGGCCGCAGTGAAAACTCCCGCAACCGGGTGTTTACGCCCACGGCGGACGGTATCCGCACCGAGGCCCACGATCCCTCCAAAATGACGGACCCCAGCCTGATTATCTATCATCCTGTGCGGCAGGTGGGGACGCATCTGGTGGTCACCAACGGCGACCAGACGGATACGATCCGAGACGCTCTGGAGAGCGGCCAGACCTTTGCACAGGCGCTGCAAACACGGGAATTCGAACCGGATGCGCCCAACTTCACGCCGCGCATCTCCGCACTTTTGGAGGCGGACGGCAGCTTTCAGCTCTCCATTTTGAAAAGCGCCGACGGCGACCCCGCCTGCTGCCATCGCTTTTTTTATACGTACGACCATCCCCTCGCGGGAGAGGGACGGTTTTTGCACACCTATCTGGGCGACGGCAACCCTCTGCCCTCGTTCGAGGGGGAGCCGGAGCGCGTGACGCTGGACGCGCCGGACGCGGAGACGCTGGCTGAGCAAATGTGGAACGCGCTGCACAGCGAAAATAAGGTTTCGCTGTTTGTGCGCTATGTGGACTTGGCAGACGGGACGTACCGCGATGTCCTGCGGAACAAGCTGCGCGCACCCGGAGAAAGTCGCTGAACACTCCCCCAAAAGCCGCTGAGCACACGCAAAAACGCTGAGCGCACTGAAAAAAGCCACCCGAAAGCGAAAGCTTTCGGGTGGCTTTTGAGCTTGCCTGTCAGGGGAGGACAGGCGAATCTCCCACGGTTTTATTTTCCGGGGTCAAGCGCTTAGGCTTGCGGCGCCAATGGCGGCAAGTGTTGCGTCTGCCTCGGGCTGCTTTTGAAACCCAAAATCGGCGTCCAGCAGCTCTCGCAATTTATTTTCTCCATTTTATCCCCCAAAAGAAAAAATGATATTGCAAAAGCAACATCATCAATCAAAAAGGGACCTGACACAAAAAGCGGCCTCCGGCTTTTGCCGGAGGCCGCTTAAATGCAGGAATTATTCCATGGGTGCGCCGCAATGGGGGCAGAATTTGCTGTCGGACTCTGCGCCGCAGATGGGGCACTTTTTCATGCCGACAGAGGGCTGTGCCGCAGAAAACGGCTCGTCCTTGGAGGGCTTGCTGGCTTCCAGCTCGGCAATTTTGGCCTTGCTGGCATTCACGTTTTCCACCAGATCCCGCACGGCGTCGGGGATCTCGCCCTCGTATTCACTCACAAACCATTCGCCGATGGTGCGGTAATTTTTATCAATTTCGCGCTGCTCTCCCGCGATGGCCACGCTGATTTTGGTCAGCTCTGCCGCGTCCTTGGCTTTGTCGGCGGCAACAGCGGCGACGTCCTTTGCTTTCTTGGTCAGTTCATCAAAAAAAGCCATTCAAAAAACTCCCTTCGTATTCAGTCATCATGAAGATGAGGTTCCGCTTCTTTTTACTCCTGAGGTGGTTTGTGGTCAGTATACCGCACTTTTTTCAAAAGCGCAATGCCCTTTCCGTTTGTTTACAGTTCGTTTTCAATCCAATTACGGGCCCGGCCCACAGCCTTTTGCCAGCGCGCATATTCCCGGGCGCAGAACGCCTCCTCCCGCTGAGGGAGAAAGACGCACTGGCTCCTGCGAAGCTTACTCAGCTCATCCTGCCCGCTCCAAATGCCTGCGGCCAGTCCAGCTAGCGCCGCCGCGCCGAAGGCGGTCGTCTCTACCTGCGTGGGCCGATCCACGCTCAAACGGAGGAAATCCGCCTGCGTCTGCATCAAAATATTGCTGATGGACGCGCCGCCATCCACCCGCAGCGTGGTGATGGGGCAGGGGGCGTCCGCGTTCATGGCCCGCACCAGATCGGTGACCTGCAAGGCGATGGAATCCAGCACCGCCCGGGCAATGTGGGCCTTGGTGCTGCCCCGCGTCAGGCCCAGAATTGCTCCGCGGGCGTACATGTCCCAGTAAGGCGCGCCCAGACCTGTAAAAGCCGGCACCACCATCACGCCGCCGGAATCGGGGACGCTCTCCGCCAGACGGTCGCATTCCGGCGCTGTTTGAATGAGCCCCAGCTCGTCACGGAGCCATTGAATGGCGCTTCCTGCGTTGAAAACGCTGCCCTCCAGCGCATAGGTGGTCTGCCCGCCCAGACGCCAGCCCACGGAGGTCACCAGCCCGCATTGGGACCGCACCGGCGTTTGTCCCACGTTCATCAGGGTAAAGCAGCCGGTACCGTACGTGTTTTTGGCCTGTCCGGGGGTAAAGCAGGTCTGTCCAAACAGGGCGGCGGGCTGATCGCCGGCGCTGCCACAGATGGGCGTGCCTGCCAGCGCTTCCAGACCCGGAATTCCCGGCGCGACGCGTCCGTATTCTTCGCTGTTGGACCGGGGCTGCGGCAAGAGGGCGAGAGGGATCGTCAGCGCCCGGCAAAGCTCCTCGTCCCAGCGCAGGGTGTGGATGTTGAAGAGCATGGTGCGCGAGGCGTTGGATACGTCCGTCACGTGGGCCTTTCCGCCGGTCAGATTCCAAATGAGCCAGCTATCCACCGTTCCGGCGCAAAGCTCTCCGCGCTCGGCGCGCTGACGGAGCTGGGGCATGGCGTCCAGCAGCCATTTGAGCTTCGTGCCGGAAAAATATGCATCCAGCACCAAACCGGTCTTTTCGCGCACCGTCTCACTAAGACCGTCGGCCTTGAGCTGCTCGCAGATTCCGGCCGTCCGGCGGCATTGCCAGACAATGGCGTTGCACACGGGCCGTCCGGTGCTGCGCTCCCAAAGTACGGTCGTCTCGCGCTGATTGGTGATGCCCAAAGCGGCAATCTGCCGGGGATCGATGTGAGCGGCGTCCACAGCCGCCGCCAAGGCCCGGCGTTCGGTGTCCCAGATCTCCAGAGGATCGTGCTCCACCCAGCCGGGCTGGGGATAGATTTGGCGAAAGGGCAACTGGGCGCGGGAGGCAATCTCTCCCGCACGATTGAACAGAATGGCTCTGGATGTGGTGGTGCCCTGATCCAAAGCGGCAATGTACGTCTCCATGGGCAAAACCTCCTCTGGCGCTTTTGCGAGCTCCGTGATAGAATCGATTTACAACAACCAGTATAACAGAAGGAGGCTGAAATTTCCATGGAATGTGAGGAATTTACATTTCCATCCGCAGATGGAAAAACCGCGATTCATGCGGTGGAATGGACGCCGGAGGGCCCGGTGCGGGCGGTGCTTCAGATTTCCCACGGCGTGTCGGAATACTGCCTGCGCTATGAGCCGCTTGCGGCCTATCTCACCGCCCGGGGCTTTGCCGTGGTGAGCCACGACCATTTGGGCCATGGGGCGAGCGTGGCGCCGGGGGCGCCGCGGATCTTCTTTGGGCCCAAAGGCAGTTGGGACACGGTGGTGCGGGACCTTTACACCCGACGCTTGCTGGCGGGGAAACGGTTTCCCAAGACGCCCTACTTCCTGCTGGGGCACTCCATGGGGTCGTTTTTGGCCAGAACGTATCTGGCGGACTACCCCGGCACCGTAGACGGCGCGATTTTGATGGGCACCGGACAGATGTCTCCGGCGCTGCTGGCGGGCGGCAAGCTGGTCGCCCGCCGGGAGGGACGCAGAGTGGGGCGGGAGAATGCCAGCCCGGTGGTGGAGAAGCTGGCGTTTGGAACCTATAATCGCCTGTTTGCGCCCAATCGCACGCCGTTTGACTGGCTCAGCGTCAATCGGGACAATGTGGACCGGTACCTAAAAGACCCCATGTGCGGGGAAAACCCCACCATCGGCCTTTTTGAAGAGCTGCTCGCCGCTATGGCGCGCCTTCAAAAGAGGGAGACGCTGCATCCGATGAATATCCACACGCCCATTTTCTTCGTCTCCGGCTCCATGGACCCGGTGGGGGATTGCGGCAAGGGCGTGCAGCGGGCGTTTTACAGCTTCCAAAAAGCGGGCGTACGAGACGTGCAGATCAAGCTGTATCCCGGACTGCGCCACGAAATTTTGAATGAGGACTGCCGGGAACTGATTTTTTCCGACCTGTATCGCTGGATGAATGCATATCTCCCAGCCGAGGAAATAGCCCGGCAGCTATGAAAACCGCCATGCGCGCAGACGCTCCACATCGTGGGTCCTTCCCAAAAACCACAGGGAGCCCACCGTGTCTGCGGTGAAAAGCAGCAGCGCGAGGACTGTCGCCTGCGGTGGAATGGCGGATAACAGCGGCGTGAGCAGCCTTTCCGCAGGCGGCAGCGCCAGCGCCAGCAGGAGACTCCATGCCACCGAAAACGGCACGCAGATTCGCCCGCCCCAATTGCCCCACACGCCGCGATAATCCCAAAATTGCACCCCCAGCAGGCGCTCATAAAAGAGATGCACGCCGAATTCCACCGCCGTGGCTACCAAACCGCCCCAGATCGCCAGATCCCAAAAACTGTCTCGCAGCGTGCGGGGCAGCGCTAAGACGGCTAAAACCCCCAGCCCGTAAACCGGGCACAGGGGCAGCAGCAAAAAGCAGCGTCTGCGCCGGCGGGGAGAACGGGTGCAGGCGGCAAACGCCCGCTCCAAAAGACACCCGAGGAAACTGTAAATCCAAAAGCGCCACAGCCAAAGCGACATAAGCTCCCTCCGTTTCCGCTCAGCTAAACGAAGTATGCCCCGCAAAATATGAACCATGCAGAGAGAAATCGTGCGGCTTATGCAGCGGAAACCGCCCACAAAAGACCGAAAACTTGGATTTTTTGCAGAATTTGTAATGGATTTTTGAAAAATCCGCGATGGCTTTTTCCACCAAAGGCGGGATGCTTTTTGCAAAATGGGGGACGGTTCTTCCTGCGAAGCCCGTGACGGCGCATTTACCAAACGAAGGACGCTTTTTTGCGAAATAGAGGACGGTTTCTTGCATCAAGCCCGGAGCGTCCATTCAGGAAAACACCACACGCGGTTCTCCGGGGAGGGAACCTGCTTCCGTTGCGCGGACGGCGGAGCCGTGATATACTGTTACAAACATGAGGGGGTGAGATTGTGGCGGATACTTGGGAGAGCCTGCGGGAGGAATGTGCCCGCTGCCACGGCTGCGCGCTGGCAGAGACGCGCACGCAGACGGTCTTTGGCGCAGGAGCTACCGACGCGTCGATCCTGCTGGTGGGTGAAGGCCCCGGACAGCGGGAAGATGAGCAGGGCGTGCCGTTTGTGGGGCCCGCCGGAGAGCTGCTGGACGATATGCTGGAGATGATCGGACTGGATCGCAACAGCGTGTATATTGCCAATATCGTCAAGTGCCGTCCGCCTCAAAACCGGGACCCCTTGAACGTGGAGCAGGAGGCCTGCATGGATTTTTTACGCAGGCAGGCGATGCTGCTGCGGCCAAAGATCCTGATTTGCCTTGGGCGGATTGCCGCCAAAGCTATTATCAAGGATGATTTCAAAATCACGCAGGAGCATGGCCACTGGTTCCAGCGCGGCGGCGTGCAAATGACGGCGCTGTATCATCCTTCTGCGCTGCTGCGGGATGTTTCCAAACGACCGGAGACCTTTGAGGATCTGAAATCCATTCAGGCAAAGGTGCGGGAGCTTTGCCCCGGCGTGACGCGGGATCCGTGAGACTGTCCAGACAGATCACGGGCCTTTTTCAGTGCACATCTGTTATCAACAAGCACCGCTGGTTTTCCGGCGGTGCTTGTTCGCGTGTAAGAGGAGGAATGGCATACGACTATTGTAAACCACTTTTTGATTTATAGTTGACAATCAAAATGCGGCGTGCTAAACTGCCAAAAGAATCAAAGCAGGAGGAACGATCAATGAAAAAGAGAGAAGACTCTGCGTCTGCCCGGCTGCGGACGTTGGACATGGCGTACATTGCCATTTTTTCCGTTGTGATGGCAGTGTGCGCTTGGATTTCCATTCCGATGGCGGTGCCGTTTACGCTGCAAACCTTTGCGGTGTTTGCGGCGTTGGGCGTTTTGGGCGGACGGCGCGGCACATACGCTGTGGCGGTTTATCTGCTGCTGGGCGCGGTGGGGCTGCCGGTGTTTTCCGGGTTTCAGGGTGGACTTGGGGCGCTGTTGGGCGCCACCGGCGGGTATATTTTGGGATTTTTAGCCAGCGCGCTGCTCTATTGGCTGGTGACGGCCAAGCTGGGGGATGGGCTGGCGGTGATGGCTCTTTCCATGGCGGCGGGGCTTGCGGTGTGTTACGTCTTTGGAACGGCGTGGTTCATGACGGTGTATGCCCAGGCAAACGGCCCCATCGGACTTCTTACCGCACTGGGCTGGTGCGTGTTTCCGTTTATTTTGCCGGATCTTGCAAAAATCGCGCTGGCGATCCTGCTCAGCCGCCGTCTGCGGCCCCATCTGCACTAAACTTGCCAAAGAAAAAGAGGACCGCTCCGAAAGGAGCGGTTTAATAAGGATGTTTTTAAAGGCGACAGTCAAGGAGCGTTTCTATGACTGTCGCCTTTTGTTTTGTTAGGGTTTGGGACATCTCCCAACAAAATTGTCCGACAAGGACGTATCTTGTCACAGCCGTGCAGTGCTTGCAACGGTCATTGAATGCTGCTACAATAGCGGTACAGCATGGGAATTTACAGGAACATCATGCGACATCTTTGGCGTATGAGACGAAATAACCGACAGCCCAACAACTCAGAATTTGGAAAAGAGGGAAGATGATGTATCTTGCACCGATATATGTTTACCCTGTTTTGGCAATTTTGCTTCCCATTGTGTTTTATTTGTTAAAGCCAAAATGGTCTTGGCTGAGCATTTTATGCGCAGTTGTGATAGAGGTACTCGTCTATTGGCTTGAATTCTCCTATTATGAGTCCAGGGGAATAATGATACTATTCACCATTGCACAGGTTATAGTAATGGCTATAATATTGCTCATACTCAAACAAATTAAAAGGAAGAACTGATTTATCAAATTCCCGCTTGTGGGCTGGTTTGCTTTGCCTTCTTGCGCTAAGACATATTAGCGTTACAACCATTATTTCATATTGACTTTGAAACGCGTCTCAAATTGAGACGCGTTTCTTTTTACCCCAATTCAAGGAGGTTTTATGGAATCCAACACCTATAAATACTATTCCACCCAGCGGCCCATTGACCTGTCCACCTACCCCAACCCGACCGACAATCCGCCGCTGGGCATGAAGTTCTACGAGAGCCGCATTCCGGTGGAAAACGGCCTGTACCAGGCATGGGGCGAGCTGGTCTACGCCAAGCCGCTGACCGAACAGCAGATGCAAAGCTACGAACTCAGCCCATCCCTTGAAAATGAAGATTTGCGCCGTACCATGGCCGCACAGACCCAGACCGTCGGCACCTGTGAGACAGCCTATGCCATCTCCCCAGCTCACCGTCTCACCCAGCGCACAGCAGGCCATGGCCGCTATACGCTGAAATCATCTGTCACGCCACAGCAGCTTGCCGCACGGTATGAAGCCGTCCAGCATCTCTCTCATCCTCCCCGGCATAAGCATCCCCGCCACATGGAAAGGTAGCGCACAATGGAGAAAAAAGAATACGAGGTCTACCGTTACGGCGATAAGCTCTCGCCGGGCAAGGAACTCACCATCCAGCACTCCCTGTCATACCGGGAGACCGATTTAGCTGCGCTGGTGGCGCTGCCGCTGAAAGATGTGGACGCCCGGCGGAAAGCCAGCGCTGAAAAGGAAACCGCTATCCACAAGAAACTGATTTCCGCCACCGGTGAATGGGAACAGCAGGCGTGGCAGACCATGCAGCTTGATAAGGCGCTGGAATATCTGCGGACACGCCCGGTGGCGCATACCGCGAACCAGTGGAAATCGCTTGACAAGGACAGCAAGGAAATCAGCAATATGGTCTATAAAATGTGGTATCGCATCTATGAGCGCACTGCATTCAGCCATTCTCAGAACAAGTCCATCCCCGTTGCGTGGGAAATTACATGGAGTCTCTGCCTGAACAAGCCGGACAAACCGGGAGATTATTACAACAGCACGATCACACTGGCGGGTCAGGACAAAAAAGTCTATAAGGACAAGGACGCCATGCAGCGGTATCTGGATGGCCGCATCAAGGAGTATTCCGGGCTGTTCACAGAGATTTCGCCGCCCATCCCCTCGCAGCACGTCTGGCAATTCAAGGTCAACGGCCAGCTTCTTCCCGGCTACACCACGCAGGAGGACTACGAAAAGGAACTGCTGGATTTGCTGACCGATGATGATTTTTCCAGTGAAAAGCAGCCTGCCGAGCTGGAGCGGAAAGCAGAGCCGACCAAGGCCGCGCCGGTTGTCAAGACCGCTGAACCAAAGCCCGCCCCCGCCGTGAAGTCCAATGGCAAGACATCGAAACCGCGCAAAAAAAGCCATGACCTGACACGCTGACGCAGCGGCGCCATCAGCGTCGCTGTTTTAGCCAGCATGGCATTTGGTAGCACAAATGCCACTGGTTAGGGGCAAGCCCCTAAAACCCTACATCTTTTCCTTGTTTCGTCTCGCATTTAGAAATATAATATAAAAAGCAGGAATAGATTGGGAGGGGTAAAGAATGTCAAAGGTTAAAATTAAGGCATGTAAAATTCACTCTAAAGGAAGTCTAAAAAAATCCACCAACAAAGTAAAAAATTACAGTAAAGATTATATTGTAATACGCAAAAGCAAGCCCGGCGTGGAAATTAAGCATTTAAATAAACGATGCCATACTAATTGCAAGAGTATGCAGAACGGTACAATCTTCCATAAAAGAGATGGACATATCTTAAATTTAGGCGGACAATCTCCAAAGCCAACATTTGATGATGGTGAAGGGCAAAAATAAACCATAAAAATATGTGAAAGGAGAATTTCGGTGAATATAAGCGTTGAAGATTTAATTAAAATACTCCCGGATATTTTGATGTTTATTCTTCCCGGCTGGATATTTCTTCAAATATATTGCCTATTTATTAGAAAGTTTTCCCTAAAATTAGCAGTAAACATAGAGACAATACTTTTAAGCTATATATTGCAATTATCTGCAGGAATCTGTTATGGTTTGGTGTCCAATAATCAACCTTCTTCTGCCGGCATTCTTACCTTTTCGGCGCTTGCTGGCACAGCTATTGGTTTCATTCGAACACGACCTTGGTTTGAAAAAATTATAGGCAAAAAAATAGGGCTACGTCTTGAAACATCTATTTGGGAGGGAATTATTGACCGAAAAAAAGGTGTTTATGTTCGTGTTTTCTTAGTTGGAGAAGATAATATTTACAAAGGAGCTTTTAGCAGATATTTTTCAGCAGATGGAGAAACTTGGATTGAACTTCAAGCGTATACTGTTAGAAAAATTTCTGGCAAGTCATATGCAAATGAAACGGCAGATTCCTTTCTATATTCGTATAAAGGAAAGGCAGAGCACATGGTTGCAATAAATGTCAAAAATATAAGTAGAATTGAACTTCTATATGATACAAGTTCTGAAAAAATTCAATAATTTTATGTAAAAGAACGCGTCTCAATTTGAGACGCGTTTCCTTTTTTGCTGGAAAGGAGGCTTTCATGCGAAAACGCAACTATCATATCAGCGTCTGGCTGACTGAGGCTGAACGGCAGCATCTTACTGAGCAAGTCCACACCGCGGGTCTTGGCATCGACCCATTTATCCGCAACCTGATTATGGCCACAAATCTTCGTCCCCGCCCACCTGACACCTACGCTGCGCTACTGCGGGAACTGTCGTCCATCGGCAACAACATCAACCAGATCGCCCACAACACCAACGCCAGCAAATATGTCACCGGTGATGAAATCCAAGAGGCCGTCCACCTGACCCGGCAGGCGTGGCGGCTGGTGAAGGATGCCTTTTGAATGGCTTACACCAAAGTCATCGCCATCCATGTCCGGCTAGACAACTGCATCAACTACACCACTGACCCGGAAAAAGCGCAGTCCCTCTCCGACGCCATCGCCTACGCACTGGATTTGGACAAAAGCGAAACGCCCTGTTTTCAGGAATCCATCAACTGCGACCTCGCCACTGCCCACGCCGATATGATGCAGACGAAACGCCGCTGGGGCAAAGACGGCAACAACCATGTCCAGGGCTACCACATTATTCAGTCCTTCGCTCCTGGAGAGGTGACGCCGGACGAGGCTCACGCCGTGGGCATGGAGTTTGCCCGCCGCCTGCTGGGCAACCGCTACGAGGTGGTGGTTTCCACCCATCTGAACAAAGTCCACCTGCACAACCATGTGGTGTTCAATTCCGTGTCCTTCATGGACGGCAAAATGCACCGCAACAACTTTCGGGACTACTACGGCGGGGACGGCGTTGGCATTCGCGGCACCTCCGACGCCATCTGCCGGGAACATGGTCTGTCCATCATTGAGCCATCCCAGCACCCCAGCCGAGACTACACCGAATGGAGCGCCGAGCAGCACGGGCAGACCACCATCCGGGGCGCTGTCCGGCAGGACATTGACCGGCTGCTGGCGCAGTCCTTCACATTCAAGTCCTTTGTGCAAGCGTTGGAGAAAGCGGGGTATGAAGTCAAGCAGGGTAAATACCTGTCCGTAAAGGCTCCCGGCGGGCAGCGGTTCATCCGTCTGAAATCTCTGGGTGAGGATTACACCGAGAACGCCATCCGCGCCCGCCTCTCCACCCAGCGTTCCGGGGATGCGCCACCACAATCAGAAGCGCCACAGGAAATGCGTCTCGATTTGAGACGCATTTTTGCTATCCCCAGAAAATTCTGTGTCAAAGGCACGTTCCCCAAGCAGCGCCGTAAAGTCCGGGGCTTTCAGGCCTTGGTGTTGAAATATCTGTTCCTGCTGGGCGCTGTCCAGCGTGGCCGTCCCAGAGGGCGCGTTCCCTATACGGAGCTGCGCCGTTTCCAACAGTATCAGCGGCAGTTCTCCTATCTGCGCCGCAATCAAATTGAAACCAGTGCCCAGCTTGCCATGCAGTGCGACGCATTGCAGGCGCAGTTGGACGCACTGACCGACCGGCGAGCCTTGCTTTACAAGGCTCGCCGCAGCTATCCCAGTGAGAGCATTAACATGGAAATCCGGGCAATTACCGAGGCCATGCGCCCCCTACGTCGGGATTTGAAGCTATGTGCCGGCATCGAAGAAACCATTCCCCGCGTGCGGCAGTGGGTGGAGCCGGAACGCCCCGCCCAAGAACCGCAAAAATCTTATGAAAAAGGAGTTGATGAACATGGAAGGAACCGAGGCCGCTGACCTGATGGTAAAGGAGGGCATCCAGATCAGCGAATCCGCCTTGAAGCTGCTGGCCAACGGCGGCAAGAATTTGTTTGCACTGCTGTTTGCCCTGTCCCGCGACAGTCAAAAGCTGATGGGCAAAACCAACATGAACCGCATCCTGCGCGCCCAGCGTCCCGTTGCCCTATTCCCTGTCCCGGAGGAGGACTACGCTGCCTTTGCGAAAAATGCGAAAAAGCTGGGCATTTTGTTCTCCGCCGTCAAGGACAAGACCGCCGCTTCCGGCACAATTACCATTGTGTCCAACAGTGACCATCTGGCGCAGATCAATTATCTGATGGAATCCATGGGCTACGCCGCCCCCTTGCAGGAGGAAACCACCGCAAAAAAAGCAGAACCCCGCGCTCCGCAAAAGAGCTTCTCGCAAGAGCGCGGGAGTGGATTGACCAAAACGCAGACGCCGGAGATTACGACGAGTGAAAAGCCGTCGGTCAAAGGTCGTCTGGCCGCTCTGCGGGCAGCATCCGGCGGCATGAAGGACAAAGACCCCATTCGCAGCTATGACCCCACACGATAAATTGAGGAGGATTTTTTATGGCAGATTTGGAAAGCATCATCAACCGGAAAGCAGAAAACGACACCGCATGGAAAGAGCAGCGGCAGGCCGAGCGGGAGAATACCGCCGAAATGCGGGATGCCGGAATCGTGGAAATTACCAGTCACCCGGAAACGTATCTTCAGTATTTGGAAATGCAGGGCAACAACCCCGCATACAGTGCCGGAAACATCGCACTGGTTCTGTTCCAGATGCCAGAGGCCAAGCAGGTGGGCACTTATGACCGCTGGAAGTCCATGGGGCGCAGTGTGCTGGAATCCGAGCGGGGCAAAGGCGCAAAAATTTTTGCCCGTGCCAATTTCCCCGCCAAGGGCTATACCATTGCCGACGCCTACGACATTTCCCAGACGCAGGGGCGAGCTGTCCGTGAAATCCATCTGCACAACGACACCAAGGAGATGGAGGCAGCGCTGACCACGCTGCTGAATTATTCTCCCGCAGAGATTGAGGTCAACCGGGAGCTGGACGGCCCTGCCCTGTATGACCCCAACGAGATGAAGTTGGTCATCAACCCGGACTTTGACGATGAGCTCAGTTTCCCCACCATTGCCGCCGAAATTGCCCAGGCACGATTCCACGCCAAGGGTGCCAACGCCTACTATGACCGAGGGGAAAGCACGCTGGACGCCGAGAGTGTTTCCTATCTGCTGTGCAAGCGGTTTGGAGTGCAGCGGGATTTGCCGGATGCGGCTCATGTGGCGGCACTCTATGAGGGCTGGGAAAGTTCGGAGCGGAGCGAGGGGCTTGACCGGGTGCAAAACATGGCAAAGCAGATCGGCGGCTCCATTGAGCGCGGCATTTCTCCCCAGCAGCGGGGACGGCTCCCGGTGGCGAGGCCGGGGAGATAAGGAGGAACCTCCCCGCGGGGGATGCTATCCACCGCCCGTCTGCCGTCAAGGCTGGCGATTGCGGAGCAATCGCCACAAGCCGACCAGTCTGCGGACTGGTCGGGCCTTGACCGCAGCCGTTCGGCGGATATGTGGTAATCAAGGGGAGGTTCCCACCAAAAGCCGCTTGAAAAGCGGCTTTTGTCAGATTGGGGTTGGTCGGGCGTATCACCGGCGAGTGCCTGCGGGCTGGCGGCTCCGGACATGGGAAATGCGTCTTGAATTGAGATCGCATTATTGCAAAATTGCTCCTTGCAATACATTCTAAATATATGTAAAATAATGTCAATGAAGAAATCTTACAAGAATGCGTTCTTATGAAGGACAATAATAAGTGGAGTGAATGCAATGATATTATGGTGCAATACCAACCAAGGATTTATAAGTGCAATTCTTGCTCTTTTTTCCGTTATTATTTCTGCAATTGCAATTTGCATTTCCATATCAACATCTAAAATGCAAGCGCAGACACAGTTGCTTCAACAGCGTTTATCTGCATATAGTCAGCTGAAAAAAGCGTATTCATTCTTCAAAAGATATGTGGAAATTGCTAGGGACAAACCCTATTTATCTAAATGCCACTTTGCAAATATTCTTCTGTATTCACTGAACTCACCACAAGAAAAGATTTGCGATAAGATTCTAAATATCAGAAAGAAACTTAACTTGGAACCTGATGAGAAAGAGAAGCAAGCATTGGAAGAAAAATGGGTGCAAATTAGTGATGATATGGTTCCGTATGTACTGGAAACAACCACTTTGCTTACATCCCTAAAGAATGACGTTCATCTGCTCTATACAGATAATTTATTTGAATTGTTAAGTGAATTAATAGATCAATATGAATTATTTTTGATTTCACATTTTTTATATCAAGACAAGGAACTTGATGATGCAATTTTGCAAATGCAGGATATTATTACTAAGCTGGACAGCCATTCTATTATGGAAAGAGTTGAGCAACAAACACTTAAAAAATCATTTTTTCAAAAGTAACTGTGCCTTAATAATTGATTCCTCGCTTATACACCAATGCGTCTCAAATTGAGACGCATTATTTTTATAAAATTTCAGGAGGTCAGAAATGAAAAAACAGTTGTTCCTATCCATTGCGGCCTTGCTGGTGTGCGCCTTGAGCGTCCCTGCATTTGCCGCCGAACCGCAGGGGGCAGAGATTGTCTCCGCCGAAGGGCTTGCCTACCCGCTGCCGCCTGCCGCTACGCTCTACCCGTCAGAAATCACGGAGTACACCGAGGGGGACACGCCCCGGCTGGACAAGCTCTATATCCTCTCCGCTGACGATGACCCGGCAGGCATTCCCACCGCAGACTTTGACAGGGAAGGCTGCACCTACACGCTGCTGGACTTGACCCGCACCGACCAAACGGAGACGGATGCCAAGCAGCACACGGAGGTCATTACCCTGAATACCGACAGCGCCGATCTGGATAAGATTCTGCCTCAGCTCCCCGCCACGCAGGAGCTGACCACGGAGGGCGGCTATACCGGCGTTCTCACGTTGGACACTGCTAGCGTCAAGGTGGAAGCGGCGGGCTATGCCAGTAAGTCCTATGGCGTTTCCGCCAAACGTACCTATCCCAGCCTGTCCGATGCGGACGTTTCCCTCATCCCCAAAACCACTACAGAAAACGGGCGGACATTGACGCTCTCCGATGTGCAGTGGACAGAGAGCGAGAATTTCTACACGGCCACCGCCACCTACTCCGGCACGGCGTCCAGCAAGTACGCCACTGGCTATGTTGTGACCGCCGAATACTCCGGTGAAGTCACGAAAACCACCAGCGATGCCGTGCTTTACACCGCCACCTTCAGCGGAACGCCCACAGCAGACGGGAAAAGATCCGCTGTCAGTTGGCCCATTGTGGCAGGCGGAGCCGCCGGGGCGCTGCTGCTGGGAGCCGGTGCGGCCTACGCTGTCAAGCGGAAGAAGAAAGGAGCGTACCACGCATGAAATGGAATACGATTCTGCTCACCGCTGCCGTACTGGTGGCGGTTCTTATTACCCCGGCCTTTGCCGCAGAGTACACCTTTGACGGCCCCAGCGCCGGGGACTTTGGCAAGCCCACCTCTGATGAAACGATCTATGTCGGCACGGAAAGCGTCAACGTGGACAGAAGCAAAAATACCGCCTTGATTCCACCCGTCTTTGGCAGTCCCACCAGCTATCTCCACGGCAGCGGAGAACTGCTGACGCCCAATCTGGCAAGTGGTAGCAGCACCAGCAGCGGCACAGTGTTCTATCCCTCCATCACGCTGCCCTCTATAACCCTGCCTGCAACCCGGTTCACCGATGTGACCCGTGACCTCTACTACTCCGCCGGACGCCTTGGCACACTGAAAATCCCTGCCATCGGTCTGACCGTCAAGGTGTATCAAGGCACTGACAATTCAACGCTTGCCAAGGGCGCGGGGCATTACGAGGAAACCAGCATCTGGGACGGCAACGTGGCCATTGCCGCCCATAATCGGGGCGTCACCAACCACTTCGGCAAAATCCACACGCTGGATAGTGGCGATACCATCACCCTGACCACCCGACTGGGAACCCGAACATACCGGGTGCAGACTGTACGCAAAATCCTTGCCACCGAACTGTCCGTGCTGGACGCCTCCGGCGAGGATAAAATCACCCTGACCACCTGTGTCATGAATCAGCCAGCGTATCGCTGGTGCGTGGTGGGAACGGCTGCATAAGGCAATTTTTTGACAGGAAAACTTCCATATTTTACAATCATAGTAGGAGGTGACACGCAATGAAACATTGCAATTTTGTCCTTGGTTTTCTCTGCGGCGCAGTGCTGTTTAGCGGCACCATGGCCGCCGCTGCCGGTATTTCCGCCACCCAATCCCAGCAGCCAATTTATCTGGACGGGCAGCAGGTGTCCATGACGGCCTACTCCATAGGCGGCAACAACTATGTGAAGCTCAGGGACATTGGCAAGGAAATCGGTTTTAATGTCTACTGGCAGAACGGCGTCCAAATCGACAGCGACACGCCCTATACGGGCGAGGCTCCCAGCGCAGCTGTAACAGAGGAAAAGCCTGTCAGCAGTGCGGTGGATGTTTCCGCCATCCGGCAGGAGATCGTGAAGCTGACCAATGCTCTGCGGGCAGAGAACGGCCTATCTGCGTTGACAGTGGACGAGCAGTTGATGCAGGCGGCGCAGGTGCGAGCTGAGGAGATGGCGGCTACCACGACCTATGCCCATACCCGGCCTGACGGCTCCAAGTATTCCACCGTGACGGATTGCCCCTATGTGGCGGAGAACATCAACCGCATCTCCCTGCTCTATTTGACACAGCAGAATAAGGAACTGGCGCAGGCCACCGTGGACAGTTGGGCACACTCTGACGGGCACCTTGCCAATATGCTCAACACCAAGCCGGTATCTATCGGCGTCGGCATTGCCAAGGGGGTAAACGACAGTGGCAAGGATGCCTGGTACTGCGTGCAGCTATTCTTGTATCGAGGCTACACCATTTCCTACGTCAGCAATCCCATCACAACATAATAAATGCGTCTCAGGTTGAGACGCATTCCGGGAGCGGTGCAGACATGCGCCGCTCTTTTTCTATCCAGTTTTACAGCTTCATCTTCTGCCGCAGGCCCTCAGTGCTGATACGGTACTGCTCCTCGGAGATGGCCCCATGCTCTAAAAATTCCTTCAGCATTGCCATCTGTTTTTCATATAAATCCCGGTTTGTCAGCTTTTTGTGCGACTCCCGGCAGTCCGCGTTTGAATCCAATATTCCCATAACCCATAGCTCCCTATTTGCAAAATTACAACAGGTTTCAGTATAGCACAATCCAAAATAAATTCCATTCCATTTTATAAAAGGTGCGAGAAAGGAGATGCCCCCGCAAATCAAGGGGCGTAGTATCTCCTTTCTTGCGCGTCCACAGGAGGACACTATGAAAACATTGAAAACCCGTATTCTCTCCTTGCTGCTGGCAATGCTGACTGTTTTCACGCTGCTGCCCACAGCGGCGCTGGCGGCATCCACGTCCGGCACAGGTATTGCGCCCACCACCGACTCCAACCGCTGGACAACCCGCCTGACCTCTACGGGGGCGTCCTACTCCTATCGCCCGCCCATGGCGGACGGTAAATACCTCTACTGTCTGGACTTGGGCTATTCCTATCGGTATGGCACAGCTAGCTTTCTCAACAGCTATTCCTATACCAGCGCCACCGGCAAGGATGCGGACACGCTGTTGAAAAAAGCGGTTGCCAGCACTGGCCTTAGCGAGATGAACGCCACGGTTCTGGAGAATGCCAAGTGGATGATGAGCTACATCGCAGACTATACCGGCGAAATTCCCGGAAGTCTGTTTATGGCGCTCCAAACTTATTTGTGGGACAATCAATCTGACAAATCCGCACAGGGCGATACCTCCGGCGACATTGATGCAGGCGGCTTCGCCAATGCGGATACCTATGCCACCTATGTTGGCTATTACAACTGGATGCTGGCGCAAAAGGCTAAGGAAGATCAGGCATTGCAGGCGCAGGTGGAAGATTACGCCAAGCAGGGCGTCACCGCTGCCATCGTGGAGAGCGACAGTGGCAAGCGGGCAGTGCTAGCGCAGTCCAGCGTGGCGGGGCGTCAGGCGTTCTTCGCCTACCATGCCACACGCACCGTTGTGCCGGAAAATCCCGGTGCGGCAACGCCGGACGAGCCAGACGGTAATTCCGGCATTACCATCAAAAAGGTGGATGCGGATACCGGCAAGGGTCTTGCAGGTGCGCAGTTCAAAATTGAGGGTATCAACACCAATTACCAATCCACCTTTACCGCCGGGGCAAATGGCAGCGTGATCGTTACCGGCCTTGCGGCTGGCAGCTACAAGGTGACAGAAATCGTTGCCCCCGCAGGCTATGTGGCAGATGCCACGCCCCAGACCGTCTACTATTATGAAACTACGCCGGTGACGCTGACCTTCAAAGACCATTCCAAAACCACCATCACCCTGACCAAGACCACCACAGGCGGCAAGGCACTGTCCGGATGTGTGTTCAACATCTACCGTGATGGTCAGATTGTCGGCTCTGACACCACGGATGCCAGCGGCAAGATTACCGTGACTGGCGTGGTGGAAGGCTTGTATTCCTTTGTGGAAACCGCTGCGCCGGATGCCTACGCCGTAGACCCCACGCCGCATGAGGTCTATGTGGATGTAGCGGACGGCAGCAAGACCTATACCGTCAGCGCTGTCAACGCCGAAAAGCCGGATATGGAGATTGTCAAGTTGGACGGGCAGACGGGCGCAGCCATCGCCGGAGCAGTATTCTCGGTCAAGTCCGTCACCGGCGCTTACTCCACCTCCGTCACTACCGGGGCAGATGGCAAGGCCAAACTGTCCGATCTGGATGCAGGCGTGTATGTGGTGCGGGAGAAATCCGTGCCGAAACCATATGTGCGCTCCAGCACGGAGCAGACCGTGGCCATGCAGCCGGGAAAGGTCAGCGCCGTCACCTCTACGAACTATGTGAAGCCCGGACTGGAAATTCTGAAGCAGGACATTCACACCGGCGCTGGCATTGAAGGCGTGACCTTCCGGCTGGAACAGATTGACGGGGCCTATACCACCGATGTTACCACGGATGTGAATGGGCGCATTTTTCTCCCCGATCTGCCCGCTGGCAGCTATCGTGTGACGGAAATTGCCGTACCGGACGATTATATTCTCAGCGGTGCTGTGCAGACCGTGGCGTTGGAGGCAGGCACCATGCAGACCCTGAACTTCTACAACGCCCAGAAGCCCGGTCTGGTCATTGTGAAAACAGACGCAGACGGGAACGCTCTGCCGGGTGTTGTCTTTGGTGTGAAGCTTAAGGACGGTTCCTCCATCGGAACTTTTACCACCGACACAAATGGGAAAATTACCATCCCAAAGTTGAATGCCGTATGGTACACCGTCACGGAGCTGTATGTGGGCGAGGAATTTATTTTGGACACTGTGCCCCGTGACGTGCTGCTGCGGGCAGGCGAAACCTATACCCTAACCGTCAGCAATAACCGCAA
>CAZKMN010000004.1:22558-26157 GCA_964553905.1 uncultured Oscillibacter sp. | reverse complement strand
CGGCACCGCATGCTCTGCCAAAGCGCCGGCGTCTGCCCACAAAAAGTCCTCCGGGCCCTCGCCCCGCACCTTGAGCAAATACCCAGTCATGTGCCACTCCACATGGGTGAAGATGTGGCGGGCCGTCAATTTGGTCTTCCACTCCTCCGCCGAAAGGCCCCAGTCGTCCAGCGCCCGGGGCGCTTCGCTCTCTGGGAGGGCGCCTTCTACGTTTGGAAATTCCCACAAGCGGGCCAAAAGGCCCCGATCCGGGCGGCGGCGCAGCGCGATGCGCCCCTGCCGCAGCAGTAAAAACACCGTCTTTTCCTCAATCCGGCGGGCCTTTTTTGCCGTCTTGACCGGGAGACTTTCCGCCGTGCCCCGGAGGTGACCGAGGCAAAACTCCGCCGCCGGACAAGCCTCGCACCGGGGCGGGCCATTGGGCGCGCAAACCGTGGCGCCCAGCTCCATGACCGCCTGATTAAAAAGGCGCATGGCGTCGCTCTCCTCCGGCAAAACGGCCTGCACCTGCGCCCGCACAGCTTTTTTCGTCCGGGGATCGGACACATCGTCCCGCCCGTCCGTCAATCGCATGACCACCCGCAGCACATTGCCGTCCACAGCCGCCTCCCGCTGACCAAAGGCCGCCGAGGCGATGGCGCTAGCGGTATAATCGCCAATGCCGGGCAATTGCAAAAGTCCCTCATACGTGGTGGGAAACCCGCCCTGTGCCACCACCAGCCCAGCCGCCTTTTGCAGATTTCGGGCCCGACTATAATAGCCAAGGCCCTCCCACTGCTTCATCAGCGCGTCCTCCGGCGCATCGGCCAGAGCTTCCACCGTGGGGAAGGTCTGCAAAAAGCGGGCATAATAGCCCAGAACCGCCGCCACACGGGTCTGTTGCAGCATGATTTCCGAGATCCAGATGCGATAGGGGTCCCTCGTGTGCCGCCACGGAAGATCTCTGGCGTGGTCCGCAAACCACGCCAAAAGCGGCTTTGGCAGGGATTGGAGCGGATTTTCCGTTGTCAACTTTAAATCTTTCATGTTAGGATTGTACCATAAGACTCAGGCGATTTTCACCCTATCTCCGTAATTTTTTTGAAAAGCTCTTGACATTCCCCTCAGTGGAGGGTCTATGATACTCTCAGAAAGCGAGGTGAGCGGCCTGAAAATCAACGAGGTGGAGGCCGAAGTGGGCATCACCAAAAAAAATATTCGTTTCTATGAATCCGAGGGGCTGCTGGCCCCGCCCCGCAACAATGAGAACGGCTACCGCAACTACGGCGAGGAAGAACTCGCAACCCTGCGGCGCATTAAGCTCTTGCGGAAGCTGGGCGTCCCGCTGGAGGAGATTCGCAGGATGCAAACCGGCGCGCATACCGTGGGCGACGGAATGCGGCGGCATCTGGTCACGCTGGAGCGCCAGCAGGCGAATCTTTCCGAGGCCATTGCCCTGTGCACCACGCTGACAGGCTCCACAGAGCGGCTGGACATGTTGGACGCGCAGGCCGTTTTGGACCAGATGTCCCGGATGGAACAGGAGGGGACTACCTTTATGAACAAGCAAAAAAACGACACCAGACGCCGCTACGCAGCGCCCGCCTGCATCGCCGTGGGAATGGCTCTTTTGATGGCGGCACTGATCTGGCTGTTTCTCTGGGCCTTTCGCGTGGACCCCGTGGGTGCGCCGCCGCTGCCCCTGCTGGCATTACTGCTGCTGATTCCGGCGGTGGTGGCATTGGGTGTGATGATTGCGCTCATCCAGCGCATTCGGGAAATCAAGAAAGGAGAAGAAGATGAAGCTCATCAGTATTGAGACAATCCCCGGACAGAATTTTGAGGTTTTGGATCTGGTCAAGGGGACTGTGGTATACAGCAAAAACTTTGGCCGGGATTTTATGGCCGGCATGAAAACGCTGGTCGGCGGCGAGATCGTCGGCTACACCGAAATGCTCAACGAGGCCCGGCAAATTGCCTCCAAGCGCATGGTCG
This sequence comes from uncultured Oscillibacter sp., assembly GCA_964553905.1. Lineage (GTDB taxonomy): Bacteria > Bacillota > Clostridia > Oscillospirales > Oscillospiraceae > Oscillibacter. Next base: position 24,183 of record CAZKMN010000004.1, on the reverse strand, counting down.
ATGCGGCGGAGGAACTCCACGCCGATGCGGTGGTGGGGCTGCGGTACGCGTCCTCATCCGTGATGCAGGGCGCTGCCGAGGTGATCGTCTACGGCACCGCAGTGAAATTCATATGATGCAGGTCACCTTTCTGGCCCACAGCGGCTTTTTGGTGGAGCTGCCCTCCGTGACGCTGCTGTTCGACTGGTGGAAAGGGGACCTGCCCCCGCTGCCGGAAAAGCCGCTGCTGGTTTTTGCCAGCCATCGCCACGAAGACCATTTGAACCCCGCCATCTTCGCTCTGGACGACGGGACGCGGGACGTGCGCTTTCTTCTGGGCAGCGACATCAAGCTCTCGCCCCGGCATCTGGCCCAGTGGGGCCTTGACGAAGCGCAGGCCGCCCACTGCCTTTCCCTGCGAGGTGAGGAATCCGCCGCGCCGCTGGCAGGCGTGACGGTGGAGACGCTCTTTTCCACGGATGAGGGCGTTGCTTTTCTGGTGACGGCGGACAACACCGCGCTCTACCACGCGGGCGATTTGCACTGGTGGCACTGGGCAGAAGAGAGCACGGCCTGGAACCGCAATATGGAGGTGGATTTCAAGCGTTTTTCCGCGCCCCTCAAGGGCCGGGAGCTGGATCTTGCCATGGTGCCGCTGGACCCCCGGCTGGGCGACGCTTACGCTTGGGGGCTGACGGCGTTTTTGGAAGAGACGCACACGCGCCATGTGCTGCCCATGCACCAGTGGGGCGATTTTCCCCTCACGGAGCGGTTTTGCCGGGAATTCCCCCAGTTGGCCGATCCCATTGTCCCCATCGTCCGGGAGGGGCAGACATTCACATTTTAAAAAGGAGAGATCCGCGCCATGCAAATTGACGGAAACGAACTGGCAATTCGCCAAAACGATCTGGACCGGGAGGGCCATCACGCCGAGGCCATGGCCATCAAGCAGGAATTTTTAGCTCAAGTCCGCGCAAGCGGCGACCACTGCCCCTGCAAGGAGGCCTGTCCCCATCACGGGAACTGCTTTGAGTGCGTCACGCTCCACCGGGGCCACCGGGATCATCTGCCCATGTGTATGTGGGACATGGTCAACGAGCGGCTCCACGAGCTCTCCCACATGACGGAGGGCACGTTGCGTACATACGAGGAAACCCATCCGTGACGGGTTTTGCTAACCAAGCAATCAGAATCCCCCGGCCAAGCCGGGGGATTTCTATATCCAAAAAAAGCCGTGGGAACATTCCCACGGCTTTTTTGATTCAGGATTCATCAAGCAGGAAGCTGCCTGAAAGCTCTCCCTCCGGCGCCTGCGAGAGCTCCGGGACGAAGGTCGTATCTTTCCCGGCCTCCCTTACCGCAGCGGACAGGCTCTCCGCCTTTGCAAGCGTAGTGGGCGCGTAAATGCGGTCCACCAGCGGCGCAAGCTCCGAAAGCAGCAATCCGGCCACATGGTCGCTGCCGGTTTCCACCACCGGCTCGGGCAGCTCTACCGACAGCTTCACGTCATACTCCGCCAGCGCCGCACGCATTTCCCGCAAAAAAGCGGCGAGATTTTCGGCCTTCATCGTGTCGCCATAGTCGATTTTGTTCAGCTTGCCCACGGTGGGATAGGTCACATCCGTGAGCAAAAGCTCGTCAAAGCC
>CAZKMN010000004.1:0-22534 GCA_964553905.1 uncultured Oscillibacter sp. | reverse complement strand
GAGATACTGCCGGGCAGCGCTCTTTGCCGGGTCCAGCCAGTTTTGGTTCTCCCCGTCGTAAAAGAGGAACCCGCCGGTATTTTTAAGGCCCATTCCCTCCACATCGCTGCCGGAAGCCAATGGGTCGAGGAAGCAGCTCATGCGTGCGATGGCATACCAGTCGGAATCCGTGATTGCTTTCAGCGCCTCATGGGTGTCGCCGTTGAGATCCTCCGCGCCAGAAACCGCAGTTTGCGAGGGCATATAGACGTGCCCGCCGCTCTTTACGGAAACCACCACTGCGGTGCAGCCCACCTGCTGGGCGGTCGCCTGCGCCGTCTGCCATGCGGCAACGCTCAAAGGCGCGTTGGAGACGCACAGCGCCCGAACCTCAGTCGCCTGTGCCGGCTGAATGGTGAGGTTCAACGGCTCTTCCTCTTCCTCAGCAGGCGTCTGCTCCTGTTCAAAGCCCTGAAAGTGGGCCTTGCCATTCTCATCATAAACCAGATATTCCTGCAAGAAAATGGCTCCGGCAGAGAGCAGGATGACCAGAATCATCACAACCGCCATGACGATCGTTGCCCTGCTTGTGCGTCCACGGTATGTGTGGTATCCTCTGGGACCCGACATGCGCCGTCACCTCCTTGCCTGATTTCCTCTGCTGGGGGACTTAGCCCTCCAACTTCATCATCTTCTCCACGCGGCGGGCATGGCGGCCCCCCTCAAACTCCGTGGACAAAAAGACCTCCACCATGCGCTCGGCCATGTTTTTCCCGGTAAAGCCCGCGCCGATGGCCATCATGTTGGCGTCATTGTGGCGACGGGTCATCTCCGCTTGCAGGCAGTCCGCGCAATGGGCGCAGCGAATGCCCTTGACCTTATTAGCCGCAATGGAAATGCCGATGCCGGTGGTGCAAATCACGATGCCCCGGTCACAGCGTCCGTCCGCCACAGCCTGCGCCGCCGCCGCGCCGAAGTCGGGATAATCACAGCTCTCTGTGGAATAGCAGCCGAAATCCTCGTACGTATGGCCCAGTTTTTTCAGCACGCCCATGACAAACTGCTTCAGTTCATATCCGCCGTGGTCACAGCCCAATGCGATTTTCATATTCATATCCCCCGTTTTTTTGATTTTAAAATCATTGTACTCTCGGTTTTGTCAAAATGCAATCACAGTTCATGCCACACCGGCTCCATCTTTTCAAAGGTGCAAAACCGGGTGAAGCCGCACTGACGCAGCAGCTCCTGCCGCTTTTGAATGGCGCAGCCCACAAATTCAGGGTTGTGCGCGTCGCTGCCCAGGGTGATGATCTCGCCACCCAAGGCGCGGTACATGCGAAGCCATTTCTCGTCCGGCAGAGGCGTGTTGCCCCGATTCGTGTTGAGCTCGATGCCCCGCCCCCGGGAGATCACTGTGCGAAGCACCGCCTCCACCTCGGCTTCAAAGCCGTCAAAGGTCAGGTGGAAGCCCCGGTTTTCGTTCAGATAGCGCAGCGGAAGCGTCAGATGTCCCAGCACGGAATAGTCGCCCTGTTCGGCCAACTGGTGCACCAGATCCAAATAGTCGGCAATGCCCTCCCGGGCCGCCGCCTCATCGGGCGGGTCGAAATAATAGAGATCCCGACCGCCGCAGCGGTCAGAGAGCATGTGGATGGAGCCGATGATAAAATCCAGCTCCGGCGCTTTTTCCAGCATTTTTTCGCACAGGGAAAAGCTCCGGGGCGCATCCCCCAGCTCAATGCCCAGCCGCAGGCGAATGCGATCGCCCCAAAGGGCCTTGGCGGAAGAAAATTCCGCTTGCAGGGCAGCCCAGTCATACGGGTCTTTTCGGAGCACGGTATCGCCCCAGACGATGGGCTCCACATGGTCCGTAAAGCACAGCTCGTCAAGCCCCGCAGCCACGGCGGCCGCCGCCAGATCCTCCATAGACGCAGACGCGTCCGGGGAGATGCGGGAATGGGTGTGATAATCCGCGAGATACATGGCGCGCCTCACTTTTTAAACTTCTTGAAGAACTTCTTCCGTTCTTCGTAATTGTTCTCGCCCACGCTCTCCGCAAATTTTTTCAGAGCGTCCTTTTGCTCCCGATTCAAATTGCGGGGCGTTTCAATGTAAACGGTCACGTACTGGTCGCCCCGACCTCGGCCGTTGATGGCGGGAATGCCCTTGCCCTTGAGACGGAACGTGGTGCCGGACTGGGTTCCCTCGGGCAAGTCGTACTTCACCTTGCCGTCAATGGTGGGGATCTCCAGCTCCGCGCCCAGCACCGCCTGAGCAAACGTGATGGGCGCCTCGCACAAAACGGACGTGCCCTCCCGGCGAAACAGCTCGTGAGGCCGGACCGTGATGGTGATGAGCAGATCGCCTGCGGGACCGCCGTTTTTGCCGGCATTGCCCTGACCCCGGATGGAAATCGTCTGTCCGTTGTCGATGCCGGCGGGAATGCTGGCCTGAATGGTCTTGCGCTTGCGGACGCTGCCCGTGCCGTGGCAGTCCTTGCAGGGCTGGTGAATGATGCGGCCCTTGCCGCCGCACTTGGGGCAGGTGGAGGTGGTGGCAAACACGCCCATGGGCGTCTGCCGCCGGACCTGTACCTGACCGCTGCCGTGGCAGTCCGGGCAGATCTCCGGCGTGGTGCCGGGGGTGCATCCGCTGCTGTGGCAAGTCTCACAGCTCTCGCTGATGTCCAGCGTGACGGCCTTTTCGCAGCCGAACGCCGCCTCTTCAAAGCTGATGGCCAGCGACATCCGCACGCTCTCGCCCCGCTGGGGCGCGTTGGGGTTGGTCCGCCGTCCGCCGCCGAAGCCGCCGCCGAAAAAGCTGCCGAAAATGTCGCCCAGATCGCCAAAGTCGAAGCTGCCGTCGAATCCGCCGCCTCCGGCGCCGAAGTTGGGGTCCACTCCGGCGTGACCATACTGGTCGTACCGGTCCTTTTTATTCTCATCCGAGAGTACCTCGTACGCCTCGTTGATCTCCTTGAATCGAGCCTCCGCGGCCTTGTCGCCGGGGTTCAGGTCCGGGTGGTTCACCTTTGCCATCTTGCGGTACGCCTTTTTGATCTCGTCCGCAGAAGCGCCCTTGGAAACGCCAAGCACTTCATAATAATCTCGTTTTTGTTCAGCCATATCCATACTCCTGTCCATTGGGAAGTGGAAATTCACATCATTTAGGGATCAGGACCGGGGAATTTTGCAAAACTGTCCACAGCCAGCCAATTCCCCATTCCTCATCTCTAATTGGGGCAAAACGGTCCGAATGGGGCGGGGTCGCCCCCGTCCCATCGGACGATGTTTCCAGTTCGTTACTGCTTGTTTTTGTCGTCCTCGTCAACGACCTTGTAGTCCGCGTCGTAATATTCGCCGCCCTGAGCACCGGCGCCCGCGTCGGGTCCGGGCTGTGCGCCGCCCTGCGCGCCCTGAGGGTTGGCCTGCTGATAGAGCTTTTCGCTCACGGCATAAAATGCCTGCGTCAGCTCTTCGGTGGCAGCCTTGATGGCAGCGGTATCCGTGCCCTTGAGGACTTCCTTGAGCTTATCAATGCCGCCCTGCACCTTGGTCTTATCATCGGCAGGGATCTTGTCGCCCATTTCGGAGAGGGTCTTTTCGCTCTGGTAGACCATCTGGTCGGCCTGATTGCGGACCTCCACCTCTTCTTTGAGCTTCTTATCGTCAGCGGCATACTGCTCCGCTTCCTTCACGGCCTTTTCGATGTCGTCCTTGCTCATGTTGGAAGAAGAGGTGATGGTGACGTGCTGTTCCTTGCCGGTGCCCAAGTCCTTGGCGGAGACGTTCACGATGCCGTTGGCGTCGATATCGAACGTGACCTCGATCTGAGGCACACCGCGGCGGGCCGGGGCGATGCCGTCCAGATGGAAGCGGCCCAGAGACTTGTTGGCAGCCGCCATTTCGCGCTCGCCTTGCAGCACGTTCACTTCCACGCTGGTCTGATTATCGGCGGCAGTGGAGAAGATCTGGCTCTTCTTCACAGGGATGGTGGTGTTGCGGTCAATGAGCTTGGTGAACACGCCGCCCATAGTCTCGATGCCCAGAGACAGCGGGGTCACGTCCAGCAGCAGCAGACCCTTGACGTCGCCGGTCAGCACGCCGGCCTGCAACGCTGCGCCCATTGCCACGCACTCATCGGGGTTGATGCCCTTGAAGGGATCGCTGCCGGTGAAGCTCTTGACGGCGTCCTGCACGGCGGGAATGCGGCTGGAGCCGCCCACCAGCAAGACCTTGGAGAGCTCGGAGGGCTTCAGTCCGGCGTCGCTCATGGCCTGACGGACGGGGCCCATGGTGGCCTCCACCAGATGAGCGGTGAGCTCGTTGAACTTTGCCCGGGTCAGCGTCACGTCCAGATGCTTGGGGCCGGTGGCGTCGGCGGTGATATAGGGCAGGTTGATGTTAGAGGTGGTCACGCCGGAGAGCTCGATCTTGGCTTTTTCGGCGGCTTCCTTCAGCCGCTGCATGGCGACCTTATCGCCGCTGAGATCCACGCCGTCCGTGCGCTTGAATTCGCTCACGAGATACTTCATGACGCACTCGTCAAAGTCGTCGCCGCCGAGGCGGTTGTTGCCTGCGGTAGCCAAAACCTCGATGACGCCATCGTCGATTTCCAGAATGGAGACGTCGAACGTGCCGCCGCCCAGGTCGTAGACCATGATCTTCTGGGACTGTTCCTTATCCACACCGTAGGCCAGAGCGGCAGCGGTGGGCTCGTTGATGATCCGCTTGACCTCCAGACCGGCGATCTTGCCGGCATCCTTGGTGGCCTGACGCTGTGCGTCGGTGAAGTAAGCGGGGACGGTGATAACCGCTTCGGTGACAGGGCTGCCCAGATAGGCCTCCGCGTCGGACTTCAGCTTTTGCAAAATCATGGCGCTGATCTCTTGCGGCGTGTAGTTCTTGCCGTCGATGTTCACCTTATGATCGCTGCCCATCTCCCGCTTGATCGAGGCGATGGTGCGGTCGGGGTTCGTGATCGCCTGACGCTTTGCCACCTGACCGACCATGCGTTCGCCGGTTTTGGAAAAGGCCACCACGGACGGGGTGGTGCGGTTGCCCTCTGCGCCCACGATGACGGCGGCTTCGCCGCCCTCCATCACAGCCACGCAGGAGTTTGTTGTACCAAGGTCGATACCAATCACTTTAGACATATAAATTCCTCCAGTTTGATCGTATAGCAATTTTTAATAGTTTTCTTTAGTTTGCCACCTGAACGATGGCGTGGCGAATGACTTTATCGCCCATCAAAAATCCGGCCTGAAACACTTGCGCCACCACGTTTTCGCCCAGCGAATCATCCTCCACGTGCATGACGGCATTGTGCATTTCCGGGTCAAAGGGCTGGCCCAGCGCCGGGATCTCCGTGACGCCCAGCTTGCTCAGCAGCTCCTTATATTGTGTGAAAATCATCTCCAGCCCCTTTTTATGGGGAGAAGTCTCATCGCCCTGCGCGGCGGAAGCCCGTTCCAGATTGTCATACACCGCCAAAAATTCCCGAATGGTGTCGGCCTTGGCGTCCTGATACAGGGATTCCTTTTCCTTTGCCGTGCGCTTGCGATAGTTGTCGTATTCCGCGCTCAGCCGGGTGAATTGGTCCTTGACGGACAAAAGCTGTTGGGCTGCCAGCTCTGCCATCTCGAGCTGCTCTTTGGTGAGGGTGTAGGTCTTTTCTTTCTTTTTCTTGCCCTTGCCGCCCTTTTCCTCTTTGGGAGCGGTCGCTTCCCCTTGGGGCGCGGTCGCCTCTGCCTCCGGCTGTTGGGGTTCGACGGCCTCCTCCGGGGTGGGCTGCTTTGTCTCTTCGCTCATTTCTTTGGTTCCTCCTTCGGGGGTAATTCCTGTTTTCCAAACAGCCGCGTCAGACCATCGGCAAAGCCGGACAGCCGCGCAGCCACGGTTGCGTAATCCATGCGGGTGGGCCCGACCACGCCGATGATGCCCCGCATGTCATCACCGATATCATAACTGGCCACCACAACGCTGGTGTCCTTGAGCGCCTCGCTGACATTCTCAGGTCCGATCAGAATTTTCATCGGCCCCTCGTCCGGCAGCGGCAGGTTTTCCTTGCTGTCTGTCAAAAAGCTCATCAACTGATGGGCCTTATCCGCGTCCCGGAACTCCGGCAGCTTTAAAAGCTCCTTCGTGCCGGTGGTGACGATCTCCCGCTGACCCGCCTCGTCCAGCGCGTCTGTGGCATAGGCGATCGTTTGGGAAAGCAGCAGGAAAAGCTGGGGACTGATCTGTTCGGATACGGAGATCAGCCGCTGATTCATCTCCTCCGGCGAAACGCCGGTAAAATGACTGTTGAGCAGATTCACCAACGTGGACATCTGCTCCGGGTCCACCTTCAATTGCAGGCGGAGCAACTGGCTTTTCACCCGGTTGTCGCCCATCATCATGACCACAATGCAGCTTTTCTCATCCACCGCCAGCAAATCAAAGCGGCGGGCAGTGAGTCTTTTCCGCCCTGCGGCAGCCACATAAGTAGGGTAATTGACAAAGGAGGACACCACCCGGCCCGCCTGCGAGATGACCCGGTCCAGCTCCTCCATCTTCAGGTGGAGCGAATCGTTGATCTTCTCCGTTTCCAGCAGGCTCAGCCGCTGCTGCTCCATCAGCTCGTTCACGTACAGTCGATAGCCCTTGGGCGACGGAATCCGCCCAGCGGAGGTATGAGGCTGTTCCAAATACCCCAGCTCCACCAGATCGGCAAGCTCGTTGCGAATGGTGGCTGAGCTGATTTTGCTGCCCATTTCACCGGCAATGACCTTGGAGCCCACCGGCTCGGCGGTGCGGATGTAGTCCTCGATGACTACCTTTAATATTTGTTTTTTCCGATCCGTCAATTCCACAAAAGGCACCTCTGGTCTGGGTTTTTTCTCAGGAAGCGAGGTTAGCACTCGCTATCCTTGAGTGCTAAAGCGAGTGTACCACCATGGGAAAGCGTTGTCAATGGATGGATATAAATAAATTGTAAACAAACCGCTCAGGAATTTAAAACAGCGATTGGGGCTGCTCTTTTGCAAAAAAAGGACCGCCTGACAGGCGGTCCTTTTCGTCTTTCAGAGCTTCCCTACGGCGGCGCGCACATCGCTGGAGAGATACAGCGACCCCAGCGCGCAGACGATGCCGTCTTTGCCGGCTGCCAGCATCGCCGTGCGGACGCCCTCCTCCGCCGACACACAGGCGCAGGCCGGGACGCTTCGCAGCAGCAACCTCTGGCGCAGAGCTTCTGCGCCCATGGCCCGGGGGCTGGACGGCGTGAGCGTCACGGCCGCCTCTGCCAGCGGCACAATGGCGTCCAGCATGGGTTCCACGTCCTTATCGGTCAAAACGCCCATCAAAAGCACCACTTTTTTCCCGGGGAACAGCCGCCGCAAGCTCTCGGCGGCAGCGCCCATGCCCTGCGAGTTATGCGCTCCGTCCAGCAGCACCACCGGCTTGGACCGGCGCAAAACCTCAAATCGACCGGGCCAGCTGACGCGCTCCAGTCCCCGGCGCAGCGCATCGTCCGAAATGCGCCATCCGCCCCGTTGCAGCGCTTCCACAGCCGTGATGGCCAGTGCGGCATTTCGCAGTTGATACGCTCCCGCCAAGGGCAGGTGCAGGTCCCCATAGGGCGCAAAGTCAAACATCGCTCCGCTCAAATCCAATGTCCGCTCCCGGAGACGGGTGAAGTCCACCTCTGTAAGTTGGGCGCTTTGGTCCCGGCAGACCTGCTCAATGACGGCGTCCGCCTCTGGGCAGCCGCCGCAGCTCACCACCGTGCCGCCTCTCTTGATGATTCCGGCCTTTGCCCGGGCAATCTGAGCCATGGTGCCGCCCAGTTGGGCCATGTGGTCCATACCCATAGCCGCCAAGACCGCCACCTCGGGCGTATCGATGACATTGGAGGCGTCCAACTCCCCGCCAAGCCCCACCTCCAGCACCACGATTTCGCACCGGCAGAGCCGGAAATAGAGCATCGCCACGGCGGTAATCAGCTCAAACTCCGTGGGCTGTTCCGCCAGCGTCTCGGCTGCGGCCTGTGTACGCTCGGTCAGCGCGCCCAGTGCCTCCGGAGAGATCATCTCTCCATTGACCCGAATGCGTTCGTAAAACGACACCAGATAGGGCGAGGTGTTCAGCCCCACCCGGTATCCGGCAGTCTGTAAAACAGAAGCCAGCATGGCGCAGGTGCTGCCCTTTCCGTTGGTCCCCGCCACATGGACAAAGCGCAGTCCTGTCTGGGGGTTTCCCAGCGCCGCCAGCAGCGCACGCATCCGGGCAAGCCCCGGCTCATGCTGCTGCCAGTGGCAGCTATGGATATAGGCAATCGCCTCCGGGCCGTTCATAGGCGTTTCTCCTCTCAGTTCTTTTGAAGCAGGACCTGTCGCCGCAGCAGCGCCGTCAGGGGGGCGGCCAGCATGGCAACGATCACGGCGGTGACTGTGCCCGTGACCAGCCGCACCGCCAGATCGCCAAAGACGTAGACCGGCGTATAGTAGCCATAAAGCACGCTGTCCAGCCAAATGACCAGCGTGTTGGTCAGCGTGGTGCAAAGCGCAGCCGCCACGCAAACGGCGTAGCACGCGGCAATGCGGCGCTCCAGCTCCCGTCCGGAGCGGTGGGCCCACAAAGCCGCAAGGCCGATCACCACGCCCCGCACAGCCGGGGGGATCAGCCAAAGAGCAGTCGTGGCGCTGACGCCATAGCTGAGCAGTTGGTTCAAAAGCTCTCCGAACACCGCGGTCAGCGCCGCCTCCGCCGGGCCGGTCAGCAGCGCGCAGACCACCACCGGCAACGAGGCAAACGTGATGCGAAGATTTCCCGCCCGCACGGAGATCATGTTCAGCAGGAAATAGAGTGCGGAGAGCGCCGCAATGCGGCAGACGGTTTTTGCGGAAATTTTTTTCATAAAAAAACCTTCCTTCTGTATTTGGCAGTCCATACAAGGAATGCCGCACAGAGGAAGGCCGTCGCAGCTCTCTGGTGCGGCAGCGGGATGCGAAACACATACTGCGGACCCGATCGTCCTTTCGTCCGAAAAACAACTCCCCGTTTTTCCGGCACTCTTTCACACATGCGTTTCTACTCTGCCTGTTGATGCCATCATAGGCCGTTTCCCCTCAAAATGCAAGAGAAAAAGTGCCCCGAAAATTCGGGGCACTTGTCTCTTGTCTTACTGGGCGGCGGCAGCGCTCTGAGCGGCTGCCTTAGCCTTTTCGGCCTGAGCCTTCTTGATGGCCTTGTATTTTTCCTTCTCCTCCGCCGTGGCGATGGGGAGAATGGCGTCGCGAGGGCAGACCTTCGTGCAGAGCTTGCAGCCCTTGCACTTGTCATAGTCGATCACAGCCACGCCGTTTACAACGTGGATCGCGTCGAACTTGCACTCCTTCTCGCACAGGCCGCAGCCGATGCAGGAGCTGGAGCAGACGCTCATAGCGGCCTTGCCCTTATCCTGATTGGCGCAGGCCACATGGACCTTCTTGGAGGCGGGGACGGAGACGATCAGCTTGCGGGGGCAAGCGCCGGCGCAGGCCATGCAGTCGGTGCACTTGTCGGCATCCACCACAGCGGCTCCGTTGGGGCCGATGTGCATGGCGTCAAACTGGCAGGCCTTCACGCAGGAGCCAAAGCCCAGGCAGCCGAAGGAGCACTCCAGCGGGCCGGCGCCGACCTTGATGGCGGCGGTGCAGTCCTGCACGCCCACATACTCATAGCGCTTTTTGGCGTTGGTGCCGCCGTTGCAGCGGACGAAAGCCACCTCGCGCTCGCCGGAGGGCGCTTCCAGACCCATGATCGCGGCGATCGCCGCGGCATTTTCGGGTCCGGCAGGAGCGCAGGCCGTCACAGGGGCCGTTCCGGCCAGAATGGCAGCGGCGCAGCCGCCGCAGCCGGGATAGCCGCAGCCGCCGCAGTTCGCGCCGGCCAGATGGCTGAGGATCTCTTCCTCGCGGGGGTCCTTTTTCACCTCAAACACCTTGGAGGCGATGGCCAGAACCAGACCAAACACGGCGCCCATGATGCTGAGCACCAAAATCGGAACTAAAATATTCATCTCAAGCGCCCCCTTACCAGATCTTCAGGCCGGAGAAGCCCATGAATGCGAGGGCCATCAGACCTGCCGTGATCAATGCGATGGGGAAGCCCTCAAATGCCTTGGGATACTCGGCAAAGACCAGACGCTCCCGGATGCTGGCAAACAGCACGATGGCCAGCAGGAAGCCCAGACCGCCGGTGATGCCATAGACCACAGATTCAATGAAGTTGTAGTTATTCTGGATGTTCAGCAGAGCAACGCCCAGCACCGCGCAGTTGGTGGTGATGAGGGGCAGATACACGCCCAAAGCCGTATACAGGGTGGGCATGGACTTCTGGAGGAACATCTCGATGAACTGCACCAGCGCGGCGATGACCAGAATGAAGACCACCGTCTGCATGTACAGCAGATCGAACTTGACGAGGATGAAGGTGTTGACCACCCACGTGATGGCGGAGGCCAGACCCATGACGAACGTCACGGCGATGCCCATGCCCACGGCGGTGTCAACTTTCTTGGAAACGCCCAGGAAGGGGCAGATGCCAAGGAACTGGGAGAAGATGAAGTTATTGGCCAGAATTGCCCCCAGCGTAATGGCCAAAAGGTTAAAGATCTGATCCATTACTTGCTCTCCTCCTTATTCTTGGATTTGGACAGCGCCCACTGCATGGCGGCGATCAGGCAGCCCAGCACCAGGAAGCCGCCCACAGGCAGCGTCAGCATTCCGATGGGGAACTGCTCGGGGATGATGCGGAAACCGGCCAGTGTGCCAGCGCCCAGCAGCTCGCGGATGACGCACATCGCCAGCAGGACCACCGTGTAGCCGATGCCCTGGCAGATGCCGTCCACTGCGGAAGCCAGCACGCCGTTTTTATAGGCAAACGCCTCGGCGCGGCCCAGAATGATGCAGTTCACCACGATCAGGGGGATGAACACGCCCAGAGATTCTGCAATGGCGGGAACAAACGCCTGCAACAGCAGATCCACGCAGGTAACGAAGCCGGCGATGACCACGATGAACATGGCGATACGGATCTTGTCAGGCACCACCTTGCGGATGGCGGAAATGACGATGTTGCTCAACGTCAGGATAATCAGCACGCTGACGCCCATACCCAAGCCGTTCATAATGGAAGTCGTGATGGCCATGGTGGAGCACATGCCAAGGACCTGCACCAGAACGGGGTTCTGTGTCAGCAGACCCTCTTTAAACTGTTTTCCGAAGTTCATAAGTTTTCAGCTCCCCCTTTCTCAACCGATGGCGCCGGCGGCAGCCAGCGCAGCGTTGACACCGGTGGTAACGCCTCTGGTGGAAACGGTGGCGCCGGAGATGGCATCCACGTTGGTTCCAACAGCCAAAGCGCCGTCTGCGGCGCTCTTTCCGACAAACTGGTCCAGAACGCCGTTGACGTTGGTCATGACCTTGGAGCCGATGCCGGAGGTCTCTGCGTTTTTGACGATAGACACGCCGGTGACGACGCCTTCGCCATCCACGCCGACCATCATTTCAATGTTGCCCTGAGAACCGCTGGCAACCACCTTGATGGCATAACCGGCGCTCTCGCCGCCGACCTGAACCTCATAGACCTCAGCCAGAGTGCCGCCGGCGTTGGTAGCCGCGGTGGTCATTGCCTCGGTCAGTTCCAGAGATTCGGGGGAGAACGTGCTTCCCTCGGGGTCCGCCACAACGGCCTTCATGGCCTCTTCGGTCTTTGCCTTGTTGGCGGCAGTGATGTTGGGCTCGGTCATCTGATTGACTGCGCCCAGAAGACCTGCCACAATGACGCAGGTGATAAACAGAGTCACGGTCAGCTTGATGATGTACTTGGGGTCCATGTCGACCTTTTCCTTGGTTTTCACTTCGTTACTCATTTTGCAGCCGCCTCCTTCTTCTCGGATTTTACGACGCCAAAACGAGTGGGCTTGACATTCTTGTCGATCAGCGCCACCAGCAGGTTCATCACCATGATGGAATAGCAGACGCCCTCGTTATAGGAGCCAAAATAGCGGATGAGGACCGTGAACAATCCACAGCCGACGCCGAAGATCAACTGGCCCTTTTTGGTGACAGGGGAAGTGGCATAGTCGGTCGCCATAAAGAAAGCGCCCAGCATCAAGCCGCCGCCAAACAGGCTGTAGAGCATCCACTCCAGACCGCTGCCGGCCTTGGGGAAGAGGAACGTCAAAACCGCCACGGTGCCGATATAGGCCACGGGGGTCTGCCAGTTGATGACCTTGCGCCAGATGAGGTACACACCGCCGATGATAATCATGGCCGCGGAAACCTCGCCCAGAGAGCCGCCGATCTTGCCCAGGAACATGTCGGCAACAGTATAGGTCTCCGTCAGGGTCTGGAAGCCGGAGGCCACCACGTCGCCGCTGCCTTTCATCATGGCCAGAGGCGTTGCGGCAGTCACCACGTCGGCGGTAGAGCCGAACAGGGGGGCCTTATTGCCGGGGGCAATCCAGTGGGTCATGGCAGAGGCATAGCTGCCCAGCAGGAACGCGCGGCCGGCCAGAGCCGGGTTCACGAAGTTCTTGCCGATGCCGCCAAAGAGCTGCTTGACCACGATGATGGCGAAAAAGTCGCCGATCAGGATCATCCAATAAGGGGTCGTGACCGGGCTGACAAACGCCAGCAGCATACCGGTGACAACCGCGCTGAGGTCCGCAATGGAATCAAACTTCTTCATGGTCTTGCGGTAGAGCCACTCCCAGAAGACGCAGCCCACCACGGAAACGGCGGTCAGCGTCAGTGCCTTCACGCCAAATTGCAGCACGGAATAGGCCAGTGCGGGCAGCATGGCGATGATGACATCCAGCATGATCGAGCGGGTGTTCTCCGATGCGCGAATGTGGGGAGAAGAGGTGGCGATCAGCTTTAAATTCTTGTAATCCGTCATTTGTTGACAGCCTCCTTCTTCTCTTCGGCTGCTTTTTTAGCCTCGGCGGCAGCCTTTTCGGCGGCCTTCTTGTTGCCCAGCTTCTGCTTGCCGGTCTTGAACATGTGGACCAGATGCACACGGGCGGGGCAGGTATAGGTGCAGGCGCCGCACTCCATGCAGTCCATAATGTTGGCGGCTTCCAGCTCCTCCAGCATCCCCTTGGAGGCATACTGGAACATGAACAGGGGCTCGAGGTGCATGGGGCAGACGGCAACGCACTTGCCGCAGCGGATGCACTGGGGATTCTCCACGGTCTGCTCTTCGTTTTCGCAGAAGGCCAGCATCGCGCCGGTGCCCTTGCCAACGGGAACGTCCGTGGTGTACTGGGCCATGCCCATCATGGGTCCGCCCATGACCAGCTTATATGTATTGTCCTTCAACCCGCCGCAGGCGTCGAACAGCTTTGCCACCGGGGTGCCGATGGGGCACTCGATGTTCTTGGGCTCGATCACGCCGGAGCCGGAGACGGTGACCACCTTTTTCACAACGGGCATTCCCTGCGTCACAGCGCGGAAAATGGCGCAGGTGGTGTTGATGTTGAACACGGCACAGCCGATGGCGGCAGGCAGCGCTCCGGGAGGCACCTGACGGCCGGTGATGGCCTGACAGAGCTGCTTTTCAGCGCCCTGAGGATAGCGGCAGCGCAGAGCTTCCACCACCACGGGGGCCTTCTTTGCAGCGATGACCTCGTTCATCTTGTCGATGCCGTTTTGCTTGTTGACTTCCACGCCGATGTGGACCTTATCCACGCCGAACATCTTGGCCAGCAGCGTCGCGCCACCGATGATCTCCTCGGGCCGCTCCAGCATGGTGCGATGGTCACCGGTGATGTAAGGTTCGCACTCTGCGCCGTTGATAATGACAGAGTCCACCTTGCCGATGCCGCCGCTGATTTTGATGTGGGTGGGGAACGTTGCGCCGCCCATGCCGACGATGCCGGCATTCTTCACGGCCTCCACCATTTGCTCGACCGTGAGCGCATCCGGATTTTCGGGAGCCTTGACTTCATCGGACAGCGTATCCTGGAAGTCATTCTCGATGACCACGGACATCATGCTGCCGCCCATGGAATAGGGCCGGGGCTCCACTGCCTTGACCGTGCCGGAAACGCTGGCATGGATAGGCGCGGAAACGAAACCGCCGGGCTCGCCGATTCTCTGTCCCACGTTCACGTGGTCCCCAACAGCCACTAAGGGCTTACAGGGTGCACCGATGTGTTGAGACATGGGGATGACCACCTCTGCCGGCGGTGCCAGCTGCTCGATGGCCTTTTCATTGGTCGCGGCTTTCATATCGTTGGGATGAACGCCGCCAAAGAAAGCTTGTGCCATTGTCTTCACCTCATTTTTACTCCTGATAGCCGCCAAAACGCGGACCGTCCCCCCTCACCGCCGGCATGCGGGTCGGGAAGCGGCCCTGTTTTGGAAATACTACCACATACTGCGTTCGATTTTACACCCAAAAGGGGAAAATGTCCAGACTGTGAACAACATTTTTTTCGGAAATAAGTTGGTTTTTAAACGTTTTTTCCGTTAGATTCCAAATCTTTCCGAATAATGCCAAAAATTTGACGTTCTCTTGTCAAGCCTTTCAAAACATGCTACACTCACTTAAAAGAGATCAAACAGGAGGCCTCACCACTATGATGGCTGCAATTATTGACAGAAAAGCGCTCAAAGCGAGCGCACGAACCCTTGTAAAAACCGCTCAGGTTTCTCCCAAGGCCATGACCGCCCTGTATCTGGCGCTGGTGCTGGTTTTAAGTCTGGCGGACGGCGCGGCGGGCGGAAGTCCGCTATACGGCGGATCGCTGCCGGGCACCTTTGTCAGCGTCCTCACCTCGCTGGCGTCTGTTGTGCTCTTCGCCGGGTTTATCCTCTACTGCATGGCGATCCGCCGGGGAGAGCGGGCGGAATTCCTGACGCTGTTCGACGGGTTTTCCTTCGTGGGAAAGATCATCGGGCTCTATGTGGTGATGTTCTTTTTCATCGCTTTGTGGAGCATGCTGTTCTTTTTCCCCGGCATCATCGCCTTCTACCGCTATCGCTTCGCGGTTTTGAATCTCTGCGAAAACCCCTCGCTGGGCGTTTTTGAGGCGCTGGAGATGAGCAAACGGCAGACCATGGGCTATAAGAGCCAGCTTTTTCTGCTGGATCTCAGCTATGTGGGTTGGAGCTTTCTCGCCTCCATCCCCACGTTTCTTCTGCAATGGTCCTTCTCCTATCAGATGTTGGAAAACTCCTTTTCCGTGACGCTGCCCGGCTCCTCCGCCATGAGCGCGGTCATGGCAGTGTCCCCCACAGTGTGGATTCTGTTCATCGGGCTTTGGAGCCTTGTAGTCTCCCTTTTCTATCTCCCCGCTTACCAGTGCACGGAGCTTGGCTATTTTGAAATTGCCAAAAGCACCTCCGGCGTCAGCTCGGACGCAAAGCCGGATGACAACGCCGGCCCGGACGGGCTGGGCGGCCTGTAAGCTGTTAGAAACCGACAAAAAAAGCGCCTCGGCTGGATGAAATCGCATCCGCCGGGGCGCTTGTTTGCACCTTTTTACAGGGAGGGGAACTGACGGCGCACGTAGCTGCTGCGCCGCAGCGCCAGCGCCAGCAGCGTGGAGGCCGCGACGCCAAACGCCGCCTGCACCAGATTGCTGGGAATGCCCGCAGCGCTGCCCACAAAGCTCTTGAGCAAGATTGCGTCATACAGCCAATAGCCAACCACCATGGGAATCTCGCCCAGAATGCCGCACACCGGCAGCCCCCAGGATTTTTCCCGCAGCGCCTTATACACCAGACCCGCCAGCAATCCCATGAACGCCTTGATGACCAGCGTGGCCGGCACATACGCCGTGTAGCCTGCCAGCAAATCCGCCATGGCGGGCCCGATGCCGCCGGCAATGGCGCCGTAAAACGGCCCCAGCAGATACGCGCCCAGCAGCACCACCGCATCGCCCAGATTCATGTAGCCGCCGGTGGGAGAGGGGACCACCAGCACCATCGTCGCCACGCAGCCCATGGCCGCAAACAGCCCGGTCAAAACCAGCTTCTTCGTCTGGGGCATTGCCGCCCCGCGCTCCATCGTCTTTTCCATTTTAAAACAATCCTTTCCGCTTTATGCCCGATGCCCCAGCATCCGGTCAAACTGTTTCCGCAATCCGCAGTTGAAACACAAAATCACTGCCGCAGCCGCGCCCACTGCCGCCTGCAAAATCTGATAGGGCAGTTTCAAAAGGGCGTATTCCGGCGTGCTGTACAGAAAAGCGCGTCCCAGCGAATAGCCCACGACCATGATGACCGCGCCCAGCGAAACGCCCAAAATCGCGCCCGCTTTCTTGTGCTCCTCGGGGGTGCGGCGCACGCAAAGGGAGATGACCACCGCCTGCAAGCCATGGGTCACAAGGGAGACGAACATGGGGGCGGGATAAAAAAAGAAATCCCCCAAAAACGCGCCCACGCCGCCCACCATAAAAGCCCCCAGCGGGTCCAGCAGGATCGCCGCCGTGGCGATCACAATGTCGTTGAGATAAAAGTGGCCTCCCGGCACGGGAACTCCAAAGGAACTAAGGCCGATATTCATGGCCATAAACAGCGCCGTCACCGTCAGCCAGCGGGCCGGACGATAAGCGCGTAAAGAAGATTCCGTCTGCATACCAAAACTCCTTTTTCCAAATCATTCTCTCCGGAAGAATTTATTGTGGTAATCTTAACACAGATATGGTATCATTGAAATGTCCAAATTCTTGATATTTTATAAGGTCAGAAAAGGAGATCACTCATGCTGACATATCCCTTGGAGGAGCGCGGCTCGCTCCCGCTTTATGAGTATCTTTACCGCCGCATTCGGGGGGACATTCTCTCCGGCGCGCTGGCTGCGGAGGAGCGTCTGCCCTCCAAGCGGGCGCTGGCGGAGCATCTGCGCGTCTCTGTCATCACGGTGGAGGGCGCCTATCAGCAGTTGGAGGCGGAGGGGTATGTCTATACCCAACCAAAGCGCGGATTTTTTGTCTCCCGGGTAGAGCGCTCTGCGGCCGTTTCCGCTCCCATGCCGCTGCCCGCGCCGGAGCCCAGCGCCCCGGCGTGGAAGCTGGATCTCAAGAGCAATCAGGTGGACGGCGCTTCCTTTCCGGTTTCCACGTGGGCGCGGCTGATCCGGCAGGTTCTCAGCGAGGGGGGCGATGCGCTGTTGCGGTCCGTGCCCCATCAGGGACTTTTTGCGCTGCGGCAGGCCATTGCGGACGATTTGCGCGACTACAAGGGCATGTCCGTCTCGCCCCAGCAGATCGTGGTGGGCGCCGGTGCGGAATACCTCTACCTGCTATTGGCTCAGCTTTTGGGCCGGGAGGCAGTCTTTGCGCTGGAGGACCCGGGCTATCCGAAAATTCGGATGGTCTATGACAAATGCGGCGCCCAATGCCGCTGCGTCCCGCTGGACGGGCAGGGCATGGATCTCAAGGCGCTCAGCGCCTCCGGCGCCACGGTGGTCCACCTCTCGCCCTCCCACCACTATCCCACCGGACTGGTCACCAGCATCGGACGGCGGCAGGAGCTTTTGCACTGGGCAGAGGGGCGGGGCGGATTCATCGTTGAGGACGATTACGACAGCGAGTTCCGGTTTGCCGGACGTCCCATCCCCACGCTGCAAAGCATTGACCGAAGCGGACGGGTCCTTTACATCAACACCTTCTCCCAGACGATCTCGCCATCCATGCGAATGGGCTTTCTGGTGCTGCCGCCCCGTCTTTTGGAGCAATACCGGCGGGAGCTGGATTTTTACGCCTGCACCGTTCCCGCGCTGGAGCAGCACGTCCTCGCCCGGTTTCTCTCCGGCGGCTATTATGAGCAGCACCTCTCTAGGATGCGGAAAGAATACCGGCTGCGCCGGGACCGGGTTTTGGAGGCGTTTCGCGCCAGTCCCTTTGCCGACAAGGTCACGCTGATGGAGCAGGGAGCGGGGCTGCACTTCCTGCTGCGGCTGAACACAAAAACGCCGGACGAGGTCCTTCAGCACCGGGCCGGGCAGCTTGGCGTCCGGCTGGGCTTTCTCTCGGAATACGCCGCCACGCCCCAGCCCTCTTACGCCCACACGCTGGTGGTCAACTACGCAGGTCTGGATCAGGACCGCCTGCCCGCCGCCATGGAGCTTTTGTCCGCAGTTTTTGAAGTGTGCACGCCCTAAAGGGCAAAAAAAGCACGTCCCCGATTCTTCCGGGGACGTGCCTTTTTCGTTGTTCTCTCCGGGACACACAAGCAGAGGTCTTACAGCTCTCTGCGTCCCTCCAGCGCCCGCACCAGCGTGGCGTCGTCCGCAAATTCCAGATGGCCTCCCACCGGAATGCCATAGGCCAGACGGGTGACCCGCACGTCAAAGGGCTTTAAAAGCCGGTTGAGATACATGGCCGTGGCCTCTCCCTCCGTGTCGGGGTTGGTCGCCATGATAATCTCCCGCACGCCGCCCTTGGCCACGCGCTCCAGCAGCGGCTTGATGGCCAGATCATCCGGGCCCACATGGTTCATGGGGGAAATTACCCCGTGGAGCACGTGGTATTGTCCGTTATATTCCCGGCTGCGCTCGATGGCGGCCACATCCCGGGGATCGGCCACCACGCAGATCGTCTCTGCGTCCCGCTTGGCAGACGCGCAGATGGGGCACAGCCCTCCGGCGGTGAAATTTTGGCACACCGGGCAGCAGGTGACCGTGTGCTTTGCTTCTAAAATCGCGTCGGCAAACGCGCGGGCATCCGCCTCCGGCAGACCCAGCACATAAAAGGCCAGACGCTGGGCGGACTTTCCGCCGATGCCGGGCAATCGGGCAAACTGCTCCACCAACTTTTCAAGAGGTGCGGGGAAATACTCCATAATACGGCTCCTTTACGGATTGGAAATCTTTGTATCTCAGCCCCGAAGCTGGGCGATTCGCGCGGGGATGTCGTCGGCCTTATAGACCGCGCTGCCCGCCACCAGCACATTGGCGCCGGCATCGATGCAGGTGCGGCAGGTATCCGGGGCCACGCCGCCGTCCACCTCCAGCTCGCAGGCGGGATTCTGCGCGTCAATGAGCGCGCGGATCGCTGACACCTTCCCCATCTGGTCGGCCATGAACTTCTGACCGCCGAAGCCCGGCTCCACCGTCATGACCAAAATGAGCTCTACCTTCTTCAAATACGGCTCCACCGCCTCCGCAGGCGTGGCGGGCTTGAGCACAATGCCCGCCTTTTTGCCCTTGGCATGGATTTTGTCAATGGCGCTTAGCAGATGTTCCTGCGTGTCCGATTCCACGTGGATCGTGACCAGATCCGCCCCGGCGTCGCAAAACTTTTCCACATAGCGCACCGGCTCTTCAATCATCAGATGAACGTCCAACGGCATCTCGGTGATTTTTCGGATAGAGGCCACCACCGGAATGCCGATGGTGATGTTGGGGACAAACCGCCCGTCCATCACGTCCACATGGACATAATCGGCGTCGGCAATGCGGTGGATATCCCGCTCCAGATTTGCAAAATCGGCAGAGAGGATGGACGGTGCAATTTTAACCATGGAAAACTCCCCTTTTTAATCAAGTTGGAGGAAAACGCCCTTCTCCGACAAAAACGCCCCCTGTGACAGCCTCCGTCGAGGCCGCATAGGATAGCGCAAGCGGCGTGGGCGTCTCCTCAGATCCATTCCCGCGCAGCGTCCGCCCCCCAAGAGTCGGGACGCCGCCGCTTTTTTGAATAGGGAGCCGGTGGGTCCGCCCGCCGGCTCCCGCTTTGCGTCTTTCAGTGTACCAAACTCCCGCCGCAAAAGCAACCGGGTCGTCCCCTCTGCCAAAAATTTTTCGTCTGTTGCAAAAAGCACTTCTCAAATCAGCATATTATGATAATCTAATGCCATACTACAAGAGGGATGGTGATCGTCATGGAGCCTCAGGATTCTTATTTGGAAAAGGCCGCGCTGCTCAAGGCGCTTGCAAATCCCGTTCGCCTTCAGATTGTCCACAATCTGCTTCGCAGCGGATGCCGGAACGTGGGCTGCATGGAACAGGGCACCGGCATGTCCCAGTCCTGCATTTCCCAGCATCTGCAAAAGCTGCGGATGGCGGGGATTGTGCGGGCGGAGCGCATTGGAAACGAAGTGTATTACCACGCCGCGTCCGGCGAAGTCGCGCATCTGCTGGCGGCGTTGTTCAATGAGGAGGATGAGACGTATGTCCTATGAGATTTTAGTCATCGGCGGCGGTCCGGCAGGGCTTTCCGCGGCGCTGAATGCCCGGGCGAGAGGCAAGAGCGTGCTGGTGGTCACCAATCCGCTGGAGGAAAATCCCCTGTGGAAATCCGAAAAAGTGGATAACTATCTGGGGCTGCCCGGCGTGACCGGCGGCGAGATGCTCTCTACCATGCGCCGTCACGCGGAGACTGCCGGAGCAGAATTCGTCTCCGGTCGGGCCCTGACCGCGGCGTACATGATGGACCGCTGGTATGTGAGCATCGGCTCGGACATGGAAAACGCCAAGGCCGTCATTTTGGCCGCAGGCGTTGCCCGGGGCAAAAAATTTCCGGGGGAAACCGAGTATCTGGGCCGGGGCGTGAGCTACTGCGCCACCTGCGACGGGATGCTCTACCGGGGCAAGCGGGTCGCCGTGCTGGGCTTTGCGGATTCCGCCCGACAGGAAGCCTCTTTTCTGGAGAGCATTGGCTGCTCCGTGATCTATTTTGACCGTCCCCGCACCTGCTCCATCGCAGGCGGCGATCAGGTGGAGCGCGTGACCTGCGACGGCAAGACCGAGGCCGTCAGCGGCGTATTTTTGCTGCGTCCCACCATGGCGCCAACTGACCTCTTTCCCGAGCTGGCAGTAGAGGGCGGCTACGTGAAGGTGGACCGCAAGATGGCCACCAATCTCCCCGGCGTCTTTGCCGCAGGGGACTGCACCGGCGGACCGCTGCAAGTGGCCAAAGCCGTTGGCGAGGGGCTGATTGCGGGGCAGAGCGCCGCCGCATTCGCCGCCGCGCAGGGAAAATAACCAGCACAGCGTCCGCAAAGCGCCGCTGTGTCATTCATACATCTATATTTACAAAAGGAGATTTTATCATGAGTATCAAACATTTTAAGACAGCCGAATTCAACACCGCGGTGGAAGCCGCGCCTCTGGCCATGGTGGATTTTTGGGCCTCTTGGTGCGGCCCCTGCAAGATGCTCTCCCCGGTGGTGGAATCCATTGCGGAGAAGTACGAGGGCAAGGCTCTGGTGGGCAAGGTCAATGTGGACGACGAGCCGGAGCTCGCTCAGCAGTTTGGCGTCATGAGCATTCCCACCGTGATCTTCCTGAAAAACGGCCGGGAATTTGAGCGCAAGGTGGGCGTGATGCCCGGCGAGGTCTTTACCGACATTCTGGATAAGAATCTGTAAGATTCCAAAAAAACAGGGGATCACCGTTTGAAAACGGTGATCCCCTGAAAACATGCTTCTGGGTGGGAGCGCTCATGCTCCCGGAAGCTTTTTCCCGAAAAGGGCTGGCTTTTATTCAGCTCAGCACTTTTCAAAGATGGTGGCAACGCCCTGACCGCCGCCGATGCACAGCGTGGCAAGGCCCTTCTTGGCATCGTCGCGCTTTTGCATCTCGTGGAGCAGGGTGACGATGATCCGAGCGCCGGAAGCGCCGACGGGGTGGCCCAGAGAGATGGCGCCGCCGTTGACGTTGACCTTGCTCATGTCGAAATGCAGCTCGCGGGCGACTGCGATGGACTGAGCGGCAAAGGCCTCGTTGGCCTCCACCAGATCGATGTCGTCGATGGTGAGGTTGGCCTTCTCCATTGCCTGACGGGAAGCGGGCACGGGGCCGACGCCCATGATCTTGGGATCAACGCCGCCCTGACCCCAGCTGATGAGCTTCGCCATGGGCTTGAGGCCGTACTTCTGAACAGCCTCGCCGGAAGCCAGCACGATGGCGGCTGCGCCGTCGTTGATGCCGGAGGCGGAAGCTGCGGTGACGCGCTGGGTTCCCTTGTCGGCGGCATCCTTGCAGCCGGTGGGCTCAAAGGTGTGGACAACCGTGGGGTTGGGGGACTCGGGGCCGACGGGGAATGCGCCCTTCATCTTGGAAACGCCTGCCATGGTGGTACCGGCGCGGGGGAATTCGTCCTTCTTGAAGTCGACCATTTCGCGCTTGACCTTCACGGGGACAGCCACGATCTCATCGTCAAACTTGCCGGCAGCCTGTGCAGCCTCGGTCTTATTCTGGGAGGAGACGGCAAACTCGTCCAGCTCCTGACGGGTGATGCCCCAGATGTCGCAGATATTCTCAGCGGTGGTGCCCATGTGATAGTTGTTGAACGCGTCCCAAAGGCCGTCCTTAATCATGGTGTCGACCAGCTTCTTGTCGCCCATGCGAGCGCCCCAGCGGGCGTCGGGAGCGGCATAGGGAGCGGCGGACATGTTCTCGGTGCCGCCGCAGACAATAACGTCGGCGTCGCCGGCCAGAATGGAGCGGGCACCTTCGATGACGGACTTCATACCGGAACCACAGACCATGCCCACGGTGTACGCGGGAACAGAATAGGGGATGCCGGCCTTGACGGCGACCTGACGGGCGACGTTCTGACCAAGACCTGCGGT
>CAZKMN010000003.1:26203-26446 GCA_964553905.1 uncultured Oscillibacter sp. | reverse complement strand
GCCTCCCCCAATCCCTCCCGGCAGGAGCCGATCAGGATCACCACGCCGCCGGGCTTGACGGCGTGCTTGGCGTTATCCAGCGCCTTTTGCGTCTGGTAGAGGTTGAGATCCTTGGGATATCCCCCCTGACTGACCAGCACGATATCCGCCCTTGCGGAAATTTCCTTGCGGTACAGCGTGTCCAAAAACGCGCAGCCCGCCCGATGGGCCGCCGTCACGTCTCCCGCCACGGCGCAAATGAGC
>CAZKMN010000003.1:21828-26193 GCA_964553905.1 uncultured Oscillibacter sp. | reverse complement strand
AAAATCAACGCCCACCATATCCGCCGCTTCCTCGATATCCTCCCGGACCGGATTTCCCTCCAGCCGCCCCGCGCAAGCCTCTGGCATAACCATGCGGCAGTGGTTGGCCTGAATCGCCTCCCGGGTGGAAACGCCGGGCATGATGGCCTTGGCCCCTCCGGAATAGCCCGCAAAATAATGATACTCAATATTTCCAAGGCAGATCCGCCGGTCCGCCTCAGCCACCCGACGGTCAATGTCCACCGGCGTTCCACGTGTCGTTGTACCGATGTGCGTGCAGGATGTGACGTCCAGATCCACGCACGTGATCTCCCTCCACGCCCGCTCTCCCGCCAAATGCCGCATTTCCGCCTCCGTATGGTTGCGGTGACTGCCCAGTGCAAACACCAGCGTCACGTCCTGCGGCGAAACGCCCCCGGCGTACAGCTCATCCAGCAGCGCAGGCAGCACGGACCACGTGGGCATGGGGCGCGTCACGTCACTGGTCACAATTGCAATTTTTTCTCCCGGACGCACCAGCTCTTTCAGGCGCGGCGTGCCGATGGGATGCTCCAGCGCCTGTCGGACCGCCGCCTCACCCACGCAGGCGGGCGACACAAAATTCGGCTCCAGCACCCCCAGCAGCCGCTCAGGCTCCACCTGAACGCACTGTGACTGTGTTCCCATTTTGAAGGACAGCTCCATAAAAGATCCCCTTCCGTTTTCTTTCTTTTATTGTAGGGTCTTCCTTCCCGTCTGTCAAATATAGTTTTTCTTGATTTTTATCAAAAAAATTTATATAATAAAGGAAATGAAATTTTTTTGGAGGAAGCGTCAAATGAAGTTGCAGCAGCTCCGCTATTTTGAAACCGCCTGTCGGCTGGGCGGCATTTCCAGAGCGGCAGAGGCGCTCCATGTCTCCCAGCCCTCCGTCTCCATGGCCATTCGCGAGCTGGAGCGGGAATTCGGCGTGGCGCTGATTGCCCGGCGGTATCAGGGCTTTTCGCTCACCGAGGAGGGCGGCGTCCTGCGGGAGCTGGCGGAAAGCCTTTTGCGCCACGCAGAGCATGTGGAAAGTCGGATGCGGGCGCTGGGACAGCAACGGCGTCCCGTGCGGCTTGGAATTCCGCCTATGATCGGCGCCGCGCTGGTTCCCGCGCTTTACAGGAATCTGGAGCAGCGCTGCCCCGATTTGCTGTTGGCCACGGAGGAGCTGGGCGGCAAAACGCTTTTGCGGGATCTGCGGGAAAATGTTTTGGATCTGGCCTTTGTCACCCATGATGAGACACTGCCCGGGGAACTCGACAGCGTGCCGGTGACCTCCATGGAGCTGGTTTGGTGCGCGCCATCCCGCCATGCGCTTGCATCGCAGCCGCGCATCTCCGCCGCGCAGCTGGCGCAGGAGCCTCTGGTCCTTTTCCAAGACAGTTTTTTTCTGCGGGAATTGACCATGCGGCAATTCGAGCGCGCTGGCATTGCCCCCCGTATTCTGCATGCTACCGAGCAGCTTTCCACTGTGCAAAGTCTGATTCGCAGCGGCACTGCCACCGGATTTTTACTTCGTCCGCTGGCAGACGCCATGCCGGAGCTGTCGGCGCTTTCGCTGGACCCTCCGGTCTTTGTGCAGGTGAGTTTGGCGTGGAAGCACAGTTGCAAGCCCTTTCGCGACATGCGCTGCCTCATCGATCTGTGCCGGGAGCATTCCATTTTTTAAAAAAAGTGGATGTCCGCACGGGACATCCGCTTTTGGGCCGTTTATTCACGAAGGCTTGCTTTCCGATGCCAACGCCATGGTGACGAACGGCAAGCAAGCGGAAAAATTATTTGGTAAGAAAGGCGTCGCTCTTGCGAGCGACGCCTTTCTTGTCAAGCGCAGGTCGTTGGCCTTTTAGGTCAGCGCGTGCAGATATTCTTCGATAAACTTGGAGGCCACTGCGCCGTCAGCGGCAGCGGTTACGATTTGACGCAACGGCTTTGTCCGGGCATCCCCCACCGCAAAAACACCCGGCACATTGGTTCTGGTGGTCTCGTCGGCAAGCAGGTAGCCCCGCTCGTCCATCTCCACCTGATCGCCGGCCAGCGCCGTGTTGGGATCGCGGCCGATCGCCACGAACACCGCATCGCAAGGAAGAACGCTCTCCTCCCCACTCACCCGGTTCTGGAGCCGGAGCCCGGTCAGCTTTTGATCGTGCAACAGCTCTGTGATCTGCGTATTCCAGATAAAGTGAACATTTTTTTGCTTGAGTAGCGGGTCCAGCTCGCTTTTGGTGGCCCGGAGAGCTGCCCGGCGATGCACCACATAGACCTCGGAGCAAAGCTTGGACAGTGTCAGGGCATCCGCCGCCGCAGAGTTGCCGCCGCCTGCCACCGCAGCCACCTTGTCCCGATAATACATGCCGTCACAAGTGGCGCAATACGCCACTCCCCGGCCCACCAGATCCTGCTCACCGGGCAGACCCAGCTTTCTGGGGGAAGCGCCCGCCGCCAGCACCACGGCCTGAGCGCGAACGGTGCCCGCCGTGGTGGTCAGGACCTTTGGCTGCGCCGTGAGATCCATTTTCAAAACCTCAGCAAATTCGCTGACCGCTCCAAAGCGCTCCGCGCCCGCCTGCATCTGCTCAGCCAGTTGAAAGCCATCGATGCCGTCCTGAAAGCCGGGATAGTTATCCACCTGCGTCGTGGTGGCCATCTGACCGCCTGCGCTGAGCATCTCCAGCACCAACGTGGAAAAGCCGGCTCGGGCGCAGTAGAGCGCCGCGGTGTACCCGCCCGGGCCTCCGCCCACGATCACAACGTCATATTGTTCCTTCATACGTGCCTCACATGACGATACCGCCGTCCACATGGACGATGGTTCCGGTGGTAAACGACGCCGCGTCGGACGCCAGATACACATAGGCTCCCGCCAACTCGTCCGGCTCTGCGGCCCGTCCAAGGGGCGTCACGCGCTTGAGCCCCGCCAGCATTTCCTCGTTGACCGATTTTTTCATCATGTCCGTGTTCACCACGCCGGGAGCCACGGCATTGACCCGAATCCCATAGGGCCCCAGCTCCTTGGCGCAGGATTTTGTGAGGCCGTTCACGCCGAATTTGGAAGAGGAGTAGGCCGTTTGCATTCTGCCGCCGTATGTGCCCACCATAGAGCTGGTGTTGACAATGCTGCCGCCGCCCTGTTCCTTCATGACACGGGCGACCTCCCGAATGCATTTGAACGGGCCGGAGAGATTGATGCGAACAACGGAATCAAAATCCTCGTCCGTCATATCGAAAATCGACTTGGCGGCGGTAACGCCGGCGTTGTTCACCAGAATGTCGATCCGCCCCCACTTCTCCACAACGGCACGGACCATTTCCGAAATGGACTCGCTGTTTGAAACATCTACGCCAATGGGAAAAATCTCCGCATCAGGATACAGGCCGCGCAATTCCTCCGCCGCCTTGTCCGCTGAAGCCTGTCGGCTGCCGCAAAGGGCCAGCCGCGCGCCCTCGCGGACAAAAGCCTTTGCAATTGAAAATCCGATTCCACGGGATGCGCCCGTCACGATCGCCACTTTTTTCTCCAGTTTCATTGCTGTGTTCCTTTCTCAAAGAGCCGTCTGGCTCTCAATCCATGTTTCCACCTGTGCCTGAGAAGCGGGCGCCACCAGCTTTTCTCCGTGTGCCCCGTTTTGATAGACATACAGCGTCGGGATGGTGGAGGCGTCCAGCTTTTCCGCCAGCTCCGGCTGCTCGTCAATGTTGATCTTGCCCACGACCATCTTCTCGCCCAGCTTTTCCGCCAGTCGGTCCAGTGCGGGAGCCAGTCGGCGGCAGTATACGCACCAAGGAGCCCAAAGCTCTACCAATGCCGGCTGTGGGGCCTTCTCGATCTTTTCAGCAAAGTTTTCCTTCGTAATGGTTTCAATCATGTCATCCACGTCCTTTTTTCTTTTTCAGGAGCTTTCCCGGTTCCTGCAAAAAAAATGCCGTCTGCCTGTGGCGCAGTCAAAACATTTTGAGGAAGGTCTGCTCGGTTGTTATTCTTGTTATACGCCGGTTTTCTCCAAAAATCTGTTGAAGATTCAACAATTAGAAAATTTTCCGCATTTTTTATAGAAAATCTGTTTTGGGGCAAAAAAAGGCGCCGCAAAAGCGGCGTCTTTCTGTTTTTTACGGATTGTGGAGCAATTTGGATGGCGTGTGCTCAAGCAGGCGCTGCTTTTTTAAATCAGGCCGATGCTCCGCATGAGAAACACAATACCGGTCATGGTGAACAGCGAGCAGATATGCGTCACGACCACCGCGCCGCAGGCCATCGCGCCGTCGCCGCCCATTTTATCCGTGATGACGTAGACATTCACCGCAGACGGCATCGCGCCCACCACGGTCACGGTGACAATCTGCTCC
>CAZKMN010000003.1:0-21799 GCA_964553905.1 uncultured Oscillibacter sp. | reverse complement strand
GCGTCAGTCCGGCTGCAATTGCCATAGCCGCCCAGATAGCAGGCATCACCAGCAACTTCACGCCTGCCACCCGCAGTAGCAGACGCAGATTGGAGCGAATAGCATCCATTTTGATGCTGGCGCCCACCACCAGCAACGCCATGGTGCTGGTAGCCACTTGCAGATATCCCAGACTTTTGCTCATCACGTAGGGCAGCTCCACTTCAAAATACGCAAAGGGCAGCCCTGCCAAAATAGCCAGAACCACGGGGTTTTTTACAATACTCAGCAAAATTTTCCCCAGGTGCAAACCGTCTCGGCTCTCCTTGACCGTCATCAAAATGACGCCTTGAATGTTGTAGAGCGGCATCATCAAAACCAAAATCACCGACGCGCTGGCCACCGTGGAGGTATTGTAAATGTTTTGCAGCAGCGCAAGGCCCAGATAGACGAAGTTGCACCGGAAGCACGCATGGGAAAACGCGCTTTGCTTGCTCCGCTCCCGGCAGAGCAGATTGCCGCAGACCCACGCCACCACAAATTGAAGCAACACGCCTCCCACGACCACCGCCATGAATTTGGGGTCAAAGGCCGTGTGCAGGTCCGTGCTCGCAATGTCCGAAAACAGCTTGGCCGGCAGCATGACATAGTAGACCAGATTGGTAGTGCGGGCCACATAATCATCCGAAAACAGCCCCTTGCGAATCAAAATGTACCCCAGAGCCAGCAATGCAAACAGCGGCAGGCTCATATTGAGACTAAACCATAAATTTCCCAGCACAGTCATTCTCTCCTCTATTTTTACGTTTCCTTTCATAGTGTAATACAAAGCAAATTATTTGCCAACTTTTTAAGCAAGAAAAAAAGCGTTATTTGGAAATTCCCCATCGGTATAACGGATACGGGCGGGGATTTCCCCTTTAAAAACCGGCCCACCGCCTTTTAGGATGGATCGTTTATGAAAAGAAGCAGCCCTGCGATATTTCGCAGGGCTGCTCTCAAAAAAACGCGCTGATTGCTTTTTTCTGTTTGTAAGGGTCAAAAAGGTCCGTATTTAAAGGGTATTTGCCACATTTAAAAGGGCAGCCATGCTCCGTTTTACAAATTGCAGCACCTGCCGGATCATCTCCACAGGTTCCACAATGCCCGCCGCCTGCAAATTCCCCACAGTTCCCTTTTCCACGTCAAGGCCAATGCGGATGTAGTCGGTATGGGTGGCATCTACACAGATAGACCGCTCAATGCCAACCTGATGCAAGCTGAAAAACTGGTTGGGCGCCAACGCCTTCACTCGTTCAAACACCTCGTAGCCATCAAAGCCCGCCGCCTCAGCCAATTTCAGCAAAGGCTGTTCCAGTGCGTAAATCAAAGCGCTTGCTGCCTGCTCGCAGCCCTGATCGCGGCCATATTTCCGCATGGGTCTGCACAGCGTCAAAAAGGTCAGTCCGCCGCCGGGGACTTGATTGCCATTTTCTGCGCCAACACGCTCCGCAAAAGAAACGCTCGCATCCAACATGGCAAAAATCTGCTGCCAGTCATCCTCTGTACAGCCCGCCTGCACGCCGCGCTCCAAAAGCGCGTCCATCACAATCAGGGCGGTCTTCACGCCTTGCTCGGGAACGTCCGCCTGTCTGAGCACAGATGCCGCTCTCGCCATGTCTGCGCTGTCAGGCAAAGCCTCTTTCAAGATCTCCGCAAAGGACGATGTCGCTACATACTCCCCCGTCTTGCTCCGATATTGAATCGTTTTTCCGGTTCCGTAGGTGGATGCCGCTGCGCTGGTCAGTCCGGCTACGCCGTTGCGAAGCGATTCGCAAAACACGACCGGTTTCCTCATTTTATGTTGCATTCTATCATTATGCGGCCTGTTTATGTGCAAACCGCCGTCTCCTCTCCACGCTTTTCAGCATTATAAAGTCACATTTGTCTGGCGCAGTTGTTCATGGATCTCATCAATATCCAATTCCAGCGGCTTTTTGTTCTGCGCCACACACATAGACGCCACAATTCCCATTGCATGGCCCATATTCATCACAATGGGCATGACGCGATAGCTGGAATGCGCTTTGTGCGTACCGGAAATATTGCGGCCGTTCAGCAGAAGGCCTTCGATTTTCCGGGGAATAAAGCAGCGCAGCGGGATTGTGTAAGGCTTCGGCTGGGAAAACGTCTTGTATTCCGCAATGGCGTCCAAGCCGGCCCCCTCCACGTTATGCAGATCAAAGAAGAAGTTGGACTTCGTAACCACCCAGTCTTCAAACACCCGCGCCTGAGAAATATCGTCTTCGTTGAGGCAATACTGCGCTTCAAACCGGCGGGTTTCCCGGACGCCAATTGTGTCTGCGCTGTCGATCAGATAGCAGCCCTCATAGCCCGGAACATAGCGGTGCAGGAATTCAATGATCTCCGGAATCTGGTTTCTGCAAATATACTCCGCATGATTCAAATCCCGCACATTTGTGCCGTCCATATCGATGGCATTGGTCATATTAATGGTGACAACGCCGGGAAGAGAGGAGGGATAGAGCAGGATGTGTCCCGCCGGAGCAGGGAGCTTTTCCCGACCCAGCGTCTGCAAATCTCCCTCCGGAAGCTGAACGGTATCCTCCATGCCCCAGAAGAACATGGCGCGGTCCATATCCACGCCTGCAACCTTGAACATAATGGTCATGGGCTGCATTCCGCCGTCATCTCGTCCTTTTTCAAAAGGAGCTCCGGCTCTTGCCGCCACATCGCCGTCGCCGCTGGAATCGATCAGCATTTTGCAGAGGATGGCCTCTCTGCCCGACTTGCTTTCCGTAATAACGCCGGCAACGCGATTCCCCTCCATGACAACATCGCTGAACGCGGTGTACAGCTGCACGGTGACGCCTGCTTTATACAACATATCCAGCATGAGGATGCGAAGCTTTTCGGGGTTGATAACTTGCTCACTTTCACAATCCCGGGCATTTTCTCGAAGCTCTGCAAAGCAGCCGCCCTCTTGTCGGCCGGTCCAGTGGCTCATAATGCCGCTTGTCGCAATCCCGCCGATTGCACCGTATTGCTCGATCAGCATGACGCTGCTGCCCGCCCGTGCCGCGTGCAAGGCGGCGCCAAACCCGGCGGGGCCACCGCCGACGACCAAAACGTCTGTTTGGGCAACCACGGGAATCTGCCTGCTAGGTTCTGTTATATATCTCATAATTGCTTACCCTCATTCATTCACTTCTGCTCAGAGTGATACCCTTTCACATGCTTTTTAGTGCCAACACCAAAAACAGCAAACTAAACGGCCGTGTCATGAAAATGGACAGGGACCCGCCTGATAAAACCATGGAATTGCGGAAATTTGTCTCCACCAAATCCCCCAGAACAACTCCCAAAATAATGGGCACCACGGAAAAGCCCAGCTTGCGAAGCAGGAACGAAGCCACTCCGATGCAGGTCGCCATCAGCACATGGAAAGTGCTGCCCTCGTTGGAATAGACGCCGGCGATGCAGTAGACCACGATCAGCGCGCTCATCAATTCATAGGGAATACGGGAAATGTTGGAATACAGTGGGGTTAAAACCAAGCCAAATACCAGCATCAGCACATTGACCAGCAGCAGTCCCAGCATGATTCCGTACAGCGTATCGGGGCGATCGCGAAACAGCGCAGGTCCGGGAATCATTCCCTGCAACATGAAAGCGCCGATCAAAATCGCCGTGCAGCCATCGCCGGGAATGCCCAGCGTCATCAGGGGAATCAGCGTGGAGCCGGTAGTGGCGTTATTCGCCGCCTCGGAAGCAGCAACGCCCTCAATTTCGCCCTTGCCGAAGTTCTCTCCGTTTTTGGACATTTTTTTAGCCTGATCGTAGCTGATGAATGCGGCAATGCCGCCTCCGGTGCCGGGTGTTGCGCCGACAACCGTGCCAATCACGCTGGAGACGACCCATGCACGCACGCATGCTTTGATCTCCCCCCAAGTGACCCGCTCTTGGCTGATTTTAATTTTTGTTTTTCTGGCAGGGTCATTTTGAGGGTCATAATTGGAACGGCTCAGCAATTCTGCCAGTGCAAAAAGGCCCACCAAAACGGCCAGCAGGGGGATGCCGCCGGCCAGTTTGCGGCTGCCGAAGGCAAAGCGAATGACTCCGCTGACACTGTCCTGACCAATGAGCGCAATAAAAATGCCGATCACGCCGCCCATAATTCCCTTGATGATGTTGTCGCCGGAAATGCTGGCAATGATGCTCAAGCCAAAAAAGGTAATGCAAAAATATTCCGGCGGGCCAAAGGTCTGCGCCACTTTTGCGATGGCAGGGGCCGCAAACAGGCAGGCCAACGCGCTGGCTATGCCGCCAAAGAAGGAGGAATACAGCGCCATTTGCAGTGCCTTGAGCGATTTACCCTGTAACGTCATGGGATATCCGTCCAGCGTGGTGGCTGCGTTGGCAGGTGTGCCGGGGGTGTTAATCAGAATGGCGGTAATCGATCCGCCGTAGGTTCCGCCGCAGTAAATGCCCAGCAGCAGCATCATGGCCGGAATCGGGTCCATGGCATACGTCAGAGGAAGGCAGAGGATGATGCCGATGTCGGCTGTCAACCCCGGAATTGCCCCGATGACAATTCCGGAGAGCAGTCCCAGTGCAATCATCAAAATGCTTTGCCACGAGAAGGCCAGCTCAAACCCCGCAAGTATATAGTCCATCATAGTTCAGCACCTCCTCAGGGCAACGTGACGTTGATGGCTCGGAATGCAAAATACGCGAAAAACACGTTTGCGCTTGCAATTGCGTAGAACCACCATTTTTTTGTACCGAAATAGGCCAAAATGCCATTTGAAAGCAGCAATGATGCAATGATAAAGCCAATATAGGGCATCAGCACCGCATAGGCCAGCAGCATGGCAATGTAAATTGCCGGCTTCATCCGCTTGAGAGACTCCTTTTGGAACAGAGCGGTGCTGATACAGTATTCCTTTTTATCCTGGGACAGCAAGCCCTGCGCCAGAAGAATCGCACTGCATATCAGCAGGATGCGAATGAGCAGCGTGGGAACCGTTGCCGCAGTCAGGCTGCCTGTTTCATAGGTTTTAATCTGCGTTGGGATCAAAACACGCAATAGGATGGATAGGACCAAAAATATTGCACCGGTGACCATGTTTGAATTTAATTTGATTTTCATGTTCTCCCTTTTCACACGCCACTCTCTCAAGCGGCCTTCCCTTTCCGCTGTTGCTTATTTGCTTTCCAGCAACTTTACATACCGCTCCATGCTGTCCATCTGGTTTTCAATAAAGGTCTGAACCTCGTCGCCCTTGGCGTCCCAGAGATTATAACCCATTTCCTTCAGATATTCGGTAAACTCGGCGTCGGCATAGACCTCGTCCAGCATGGCGTTGAGCTGATCGACAATCTCCTGCGGGGTGTCGGAGCGAATTGCCAGACAATCCATACCGCCAAACACTGCGTCAATGCCCCAGTTTTCCATGCACTTCACAGTGCCGAACTTGGTCTCAACATCTTCGGGATAGAAAGTGGCGACAGCCAAGGCCGTGCCCTCTTCCTGGAATGCATAGTAAGAAGGAGGGGTGCACAGGCCCAGATCCACCTGACCGGAAGCGATGGCATTCACAACCTCGGCTTCGCTGCCAAGGACAACGGGTTCTGCCTCAATGCCCATGGAGAGAAATGCAGCGGAAGCCACCACATACTGGTCACCGCCCGGGCCGGAAGAGGTTGCATAGGTGATCTTGTTGGTCTTTCCATAGTTCAAAATGTCGTCAAAAGACTGGAAGCCGGTGGTCTTAGGATTGGTTACGGCCATCAAAGACACCGTACGCATACCACGCAGCATGGTGAAATCGTCCAAAGTATACTGCACATCCACATATTGGGGCGTCAGTGAAAACAGAGGACCGTTGGTAATTGCCAGCGTATAGCCATCTGCCGGCGCGTCAAAAGAATCGCCCATGCCGATCGTGCCGGAAGCGCCAGTGTGATTTTCGACAATCATGGGCTGGTCAAAATATTTTTCTGCGACCTGCGTAATCTTACGGGCAATGGTATCTGCGCCGCCGCCAACGCCCCAGGGGCAAATGATGGTAACAGCCTTGCTGGGATAATCGGTGGAAGCATCCGTTGCTTCGACTTGGGAGCTGGAAGGCTCTTCGGGAACTGCGCCATTCTCCTTTTTTTCGCCACAAGCTGCTAATACTGTCAGCATCAAGGCCAGGGTCAGTAGAAATGCAAGTTTCTTTTTCATCGTTGTGGTCCGCTCCTTAAAATTTATATTTGCATCGTTTTCACGATTGCATACGTATTCATTCGCAAAATTTAAATTATTTTTTGCATGGTATGAACGTGTCCCGCACAATCAGCTGGCCTTCTAAAAAGCGACGGTAGACTTTCGGCGCTTTCTTTGCAGTCACATTCAAGACCCATTCCGTGGTCATCTCAATAATCTGGTCATAGTCAATGGCAACGGTTGTCAATTGCGGATGGAACCAACGCCCCATGACCACATTATCCATGCCGATCAGCGCCACATCGTCCGGCACGCGAATTCCGCTTTGCTTAAACGCTTCCAATGCGCCCAGTGCAATCATGTCGTTTTGTGCAAAGACAGCCGTCCCCGGCGTGAACAGGTCCAAGTGGGCAAGCGTGACCTGCTCGGCCAATTCCAGACGGTAATTGGTAGGCAAAATGTTTTTTTCCGGCATTTGCAGTCCGTATTCCTTTAAAGCGTCGGAAAAACCACTGTGCTTATTCTTCACGTCAATACGATTGGCAGGGCCCGTAATCTCCACAAAGTTTCGGTATCCGGCTTCGCAAAAAGTCTTGCCGACCAGATAGCCGATCTTGCTGTGGAGCGGAGCAATCATAAAGGGCTCCTGAGAGCATTCGTTGGTATCATAAATGAAAATATGGGGGATTCGTGTCTCTGCCAGCAGCGTCTGCACCCGCTCGCTCACACTTTGCCGGTTAAAAATCAGGGCGTCGTAGCGCCGATTTCCGATGCTCATCTCTATGGAAGAGGTTTCGTCCCCCATGCGATCATCAAACACCGGAACCAGATCCATGTGATGCTTCAAAAGCTGCATACGTATGCGATAGTAGAGATCGCTTTGGATATAGTGATTTGCGAAGCCCGAAAAATCTTCCGAAAAAATATAGCCCACAACTCCCGTGCGGTTGGTCTTTAGTCCCCGCGCATTGGTGTTAAAATGGAAAGAGTATTCTTCCGCAATTTTTTTCACCCGGTCTTTCGTCTCATCCGATACCAGCGGGCTGTCATTTAAGCAGCGCGACACCGTGGATTGAGAAACGCCGGCAAGTTTCGCCAGCTCCACAGACGTGATGGTCTTCACAAATACACCTCCTTTTGCATACGTATGTAATTTGCTTGAGTGTGTTATACCATGCCTTCGACAAGAAAGCAATCCCCCTTTTTATTTTTTAGATTTGTTCACAATATTGTGGGCCCATTTTATACACTTTCATAAAATTTTTCCGCCAATATCGATCAAACGTTTGGCGTAAAACACAGAAAGATTCCCTCTCCCAAGCAGACTTGGGCTTCCTTTCTGCGTCAGTTTTTGAAAAAGTCCGCGGTCTTTTCAACGTTTTTGAATGGAGCGCCGTGAAGCGCCTGTAAATTTAGCCAACGGCTTCTTGTCTCAATTTTGGTAATTTTTAGTTTGGGGAAGCCCTCTGTATTTCAAATTTTGAGTGAGCGAGTGCATGCACAGCAATGGATTTAAAAGAGGGCTTCCTGATGTTTCTTTTCCTGATGGCACTTTGTTTTTTATGATTTGGTTGGAAAATCCCAGTTCAGATCATTCAGCAACGGGGCAGTTTTTCGTAGCTGATAATCCGCCACATCCTCGTCATTCCAGGTGTAAAGCCCCTTTCCCGCCTTGAGACCTGTGCACCCCGAGGAAATGCCGGCAAGGACGCTCGGCTGGATGTCCCGCGTATTGCACAAAGAGGGGTACACGCTTTCTGCAATATTTTTTTCCAGCTCAAAGCCCACATCGTCAAAATACTCCAAAAGGCCAATGGAGGCGTACCGCATTCCCACAGCAAATTTTACAGCCTTATCAATATCTTTTGCAGTAGCCACGTGATTCTCTACCAGAGAAATGCACTCCCGAAACATGGCTTGGGCAATCCGATTGACGATGAATCCCGGCACACTTTGATGCAACACCACAACCTGACGGTGGAGCTCTTCTTCTAGCATTTTTTGGGCAGCAGCCATTACCTCCGGCGAGGTGTAAGCGCTGCCTACCAACTCCACCAGGGGTTGCAGATGCGCCGGCTGGAAGGGGTGCGCCACCAGAAAGCGCTGCGGGTGTGCGAGGGTCTTGCACAACTCATCCGGTGTGATGGCAGAGGTGCTGGAGGCAAGAATTGTGCTTTCGCTCACTACCGCCTCCACCTTTTCATAGATGCCGCGCTTGAGTCCCGCCTGCTCTGCCGCAGCTTCGATGACCAAGGAGCATTCCTTCAAAATGGCGTAGTCGGGATCAATCTCTACCAATGACACCGCGGCGTCCATTTCCTCCAAGGTCATTTTCCCATTCTTAACTAAAAACAAAAAGTTTTGGGCTATAAGTGCACGGCACCGTTCCATTCCCTCTTGGGAATGCCCGACCACTTTGGTTTTGATCCCGTTGCCCGCCATCAGGGTCGCAAGGCAAGCTCCAATCGTGCCTGTTCCACAGACACCCATATATCGTTCTTTCATTGTCCCTCCCGTGTATGAACAAACGGCGTCAGTTTCTCCACCGCTTCCAAAAGAGCGGTCTCCGTGCCCACATTTCCAGGAAACACCACATACGGCATTTGGGGGAATTTGCTTTCCTCCCCTGTTTTCCACACAGGAATGCCCGGCAAAATCTGTCCAAGCACTTGCGCTTTGTGAATATTGAGTCCCTTGGTCGCCACATCACTGGATGTAATGCCGCCCTTTGCAATGATAAAGTTGGGGCGAATGTTCAGGCCCGAAACAACTGAGACCAGCCCATCGGAAATTTTCCCAGCAAGATCCAACTCCGCTTCCTTATCCGCTCCGTTCAAATCCAGCCGCTCTCGCCTAGTAGAGACAACGACTGTCTTTCCGTCTGCAATCAGGCGCGATGTCTCCCTGCTGACACGGCAAATTTCTTCCGAAAACTTTTCTGGCTGGAGCACCAAATGTTGATTTAATTCCAGTGACACCGCAAGGCCGTTTCGCTGTAAGCAGGATAGCTGCATCGTAGTCTTTT
Organism: uncultured Oscillibacter sp.; assembly: GCA_964553905.1. Classification (GTDB taxonomy): domain Bacteria; phylum Bacillota; class Clostridia; order Oscillospirales; family Oscillospiraceae; genus Oscillibacter. The sequence goes on along the minus strand of CAZKMN010000003.1, from coordinate 12,581 downwards.
TTACATGCGAGCCGACAATGATAAGCCCACCGTTGTGGTTTTCTTTGTCAACCAGCTTCTCATGTGTCAAAATTGTGCTTTCAAAGTTTCCGTTCATCACCTTTAAAATTGCGGAAGCCGTGCGAAGTAAAAATTGCTTCCCCTCTTTGATCGCGTGAAACAGGATGGGGACAAACACTTGCAGATCCTCATAGGCAATGGCATTGACAATTATTTTTTGAAAATCAGATGCCTGCATCAGCTTTTCCAAGATCCCCGCTCGATCTTCTTTTCTCAGCTCTGCAAGGGATATGGAAATTACCTGCTCTGCGGGATAAGCACCGTTGGTTTTCTCTGCGATCCATTCTCCCAGATGGGAGCTGGTATAACCGAAGGTCTTGTCCTTTGCAAATTCAGATTTTCCAACCGGAATTAGAGCATCGCCCTCCAGTAAATAGTGGATATCCTCCGCTGTATATCGCCCGCCCTCAGGAAAAAAGGGGCAGAGGATTTCCCCATCAAAGCCATGCGTCATATTTTTTTCCAGTGTCATGCGAAGCGTTTCCGTCTCCAGCGGAAAATGTCCGCGCAGGGTAGAGTCTCCGCGACTCACTAACAAAAATTCCTGATTTGCGGCTCTAGCTGCCGCTTGCAGATTTTCTGCCAGTTCCTTGTGCAAAGCAGCCGTCTTCACCTTGGACAGGGCTCTGGAATTGGTCAAAATAAAAAGCATTCTTGGTTTTTGCAAGAGCTCACGCTGCAAAACAGCCCTGTCCCAGCAGGTGATCACCGGTACCCCCTGCACAGTCTGCGTGCCGGTTGGATCGTCATCCAGTACCACAATGGTTTGTGAAAAGGTGGCAAGGGCATTGACAAGTGTCCATTTCAGGCAGGAAGTCTGGTACGGAGGATAACGCCCTTGCAGTTCCTGAAGGGAAGTCAAATATTTCATAATGTCCTCCTGTTCTTTTAAAAATGCGGCAGGCAACTGCTTTCGCAATGTCTGCCGCATTGCGGTCAGCATTATTTTGCAATGGAATTGCAGGAAAAGAGCGGTTTTCTCCCTTCCAAATAATCCACAATGCCCTGTGCGCTGTCCATTGCCATCGCCAAGAGTGCGCCATCGGAAAGCGCAGCATTATGGGGTGAGAGAATCACGTTTTCCATTGCGAACAGCGGATTATTTTCTGCGGGCGGCTCCTGTTCAAACACATCCAGACCTGCCCCTGCAATTTCTCCCGCTTGGAGCGCTGCAATCAGCGCCGCTTCATCCACCACAGCGCCTCGAGAGGCATTGATGAAATAGGCAGACCGTCTCATCAGCTTGAATTCAGCTTCCCCCACCAGATGGAATGTGGACGGGAAGAGGGAGGTATGTACTATTACAAAATCAGCGGTGCGGTATACCTCCTCAGGCTTGACCATGCGGACAGGTAAATCCCCCACATCTGTCTGAGAGACAAATGGATCGCTGGCAAGGATGTTCATCTCAAAGCCAGAGAGCTTTTTTACGACCATTCTGGAAATCTTTCCAAACCCGATAATTCCCACGGTACTGCCGCGCAGCTCCTTGGTTTTGTATGTATTGCGTTGTGCAAATTCATTTTGGCGGGTGAGCTTATCCATGCGGACAAGCCGCTTACTCAGGGAGAGCAAGAGTGCCACAATATGCTCAGCAACAGCATTTAAGTTGGAATAGGGGGCGTTAACCACCATAATGCCCAACTCGGTGGCAGCGTCCACGTCAACGGCGTCCAGCCCCATTCCGTGCTTAGCAATAATTTTTAACTGAGGATTCTGCTGCATATCCTCACGAGTAACATGTGCTGAACGCACCAAAACGCCGTCACACCCGGAAAGCTGTTTTGCCACATTTTCAGTGCCGGTCCCCTGTATCACCTCAAAGTGCTCCCGAAGTAGAGCCTCCGCGTCTGGATGAATTTTTTCTGTCAACAATATTCTTCTCATAGAAACCTCGTCACTTTTTAGTTTTCTTTACGTAGTCAGCCCGAATTTCCTGTACAACCGTAACAGCAACCACCAAAACGGCTATCCCTAAAAACACGGCGCTGATGGGCCGGGTCACAAACGGCATAAAGCTTCCCTTGCTCTGCATCATGCCTCGCAGCAGATTGGTTTCAATCATCGGCCCCAAGACAAATCCCAAAATAATGGGAGACAGCGGAAACCCGCCTTTTTCCAGCGCAAAGGCCAAAAGGCCAAAAAACAGCACGGCAAACACATCAAAAATCCGGTTGTTCAGGCCGTAGGCGCCAACGCAGCAAAGCACCATAATAATGGGCAGCAAAATGTGCTTTGGCACAGAGAGAACGCGAGCAAACAGGCGAATGCCGAAGTACATCGCCAAAAGCATCATGACATTTGCAATAAGGGCAGATGCAAAGACTCCATATTCAAAGGGGCCGTTATTGGTAAACAGCAGCGGTCCGGGCGTCAGGCCATGGACCATCAAGCTGCCCAGCAGCAAAGCGGTAACCGCATCACCAGGGATACCCAGTGTCAAAAGAGGAATCAAAGCGCCGCCCACGGTAGCATTGTTGGCAGTTTCAGAGGCAACCACGCCGTCGATGATTCCCGTACCAAACCTCTCCGGCGTTTTAGAGGAATTTTTTGCAACCGTATAGGCCAAAATGTTTGAGGTGCCTCCACCGATTCCAGGAAGGATTCCGATTCCAAGTCCAATCAGACCGGAACGGATACAGTTTGGAATTTGTTGAAGCGCCTCTTGGAGCGAAAAGCCCAAGCCCTTGATCCGAAAGCTCTGCAAAACCGTTTCCTTGGCCTGCCCCTTCTGAGTTGCCGCTTGAAGGACTTCGGAAATTGCAAAGAGCCCAATGAGCACAGGAAGTATATCAAAGCCGGCATCCAGCGAGCCGATCCCAAACGTCATGCGAGGAAGGCCGTCGATGCGTCCGGGGCCCACCAGCGCAAATGCAAGGCCTAAAAACCCGCTGATAAGGCCCTTGACGATGGAACCCTTAATCAACGCGCACATCATAGTAATGGAAAAAAGCCCCACGGAAAAATACTCATAGGAGCTAAACTTTAAGGCCACCTTTGCAAGAGAAGGCGCAATAAACATCAGCGCAATGATCCCCATGAGTGTTCCGACAAAGGACGAAAAAATGCCAACACCCAAAGCCTTGCCTGCCTGCCCTTTTGCGGCGAGAGGGTGTCCGTCAAAGCAGGTCGCAACCGAGGAAGGCGTTCCGGGAATTCTCAAAAGGATTGCGGAAACCAGACCGCCGGAGATGCCTCCGATATAGAGTCCAATCAAAAGGGAAACGCCATCTACCGGGGTCATGCCATAAGTCAGAGGCAAGCACAGCGCAATTGCCATCGTGGCAGAAAGGCCGGGAATTGCGCCAAAAATAATTCCCAGAATTACCCCGCCAAAAATAAGCAGCAAGCAGGTTGGATTTGTTACGGCCGCAAAGCCAGTTGCAATTAAATCTAACATTTACAGGCCTCCTCAACCCAAAATGCCGTCGGGCAGCATCAGATAAAACACTTTGGAGAACAGAAAATAAATTCCAACAGAACAAATAACCGCAATAATTGCATAGCGCACATAATTCTTTTTGCAGGCCTTCTCCGGCGACAAAATCGCCATTTGTGCAATCAGATAGAGCACGGTTGCAATCAAAAAGCCAACTGGTTCCAGCAAAGCCACGTAAGCGAAGATGGCAAGGATCGTTTCTATGGAGCAACGCGTGCCAGCAGAAAGTTTTCTTCCCGATGTTCCCTTCTCCGCCTGTGAATCATACGTCCGTGCAACCAAAATGCCCCGATAGAGCACAATAGCGCCCAACAGTGTTAAAACAGCAATCACAATGCGGGGAAAAAAGCGAGAGCTGAGTCCCTCCATCGCCGCGAAGACTTTGATTTTGGTCGTTGCGTAGTACATAAGCGTGGAAAAAAGCAGAAGAATCGTCCCTGAAATAACATCGGCATACTTTTTCATACTTGTTTCATCTCACTTTCTATGAGCAATGATTGGGGCGAGGATAGCATGGGCGAGGATGGCAACTCATCCTCGCCCATGTATTTTTGTGGAGGATTAACCCGCCATATCAGCCTCAAAGCCCCAGATTTTATCCTTTGTCTCCTGCATCAAAGCAAGACCTTCTTCAGGAGACGCATAGAAGGGCTCCTGTGCATAGGCGGTCATAATGCCCGCCTGATAATCGGGATTCTGAGAGGCTTTTTCCACGGAAGCCGCAAACTTCTCAACAATTTCGGTGGGAGTACCCTTGGGGAATGCAAAGAAGTAATGCTTATCCAGATTGATATCATATCCCTGCTCCAAGGCCGTTGTGATACCGTTAAAGCCTTCTGCTTCCTCTGTTCCGTTGCTTGCCAACGCCACAAATTCGCCAGTTGCCAAATAATCCTTCACGCTGCCAAATGCATTGATGATGATATCGCAGTGTCCACCAGCCAGAGCTGCAACACGCTCGCTGGCGCTACCGGCCGTAATCAGGTTGACATCAAACCCCTCTTTTTGCATCTGGATTCCGTTGATATTCACCATGGTGCCAAAGTCGATGGCCAGATCCAACTCGCCGGGGTGTTCCTCGGTATAAGCCTTCAGCTCGTCCAGATTTTTTACGCCCAAATCGGCGCGAACTGTGATGACCTCACCGGGGGAACGAGCAGCGATGCAGGCGATCTCGAAATCATCCATTCCGAAGTCTGCAATGCCAACCATCTCGTTGACGTTCATAGCCGTGTGGGAGAACAAGACCGTATAGCCATCGTTAGGGGCGTCTTTCACCTGACGGCTGGCAATGGTGCCAGAGGAACCAGCCACGTTGGTTGCAACAACGGGAACGCCCAAATCGGCCGCCAGATATTCCAGATATGCCCGTGCGTTAAAATCGGTGTCGCCGCCGGGATTATAGGGAATGATGACTTCAATCGGTTTTTCGGGCCATGTTGTGGCTTCTGCCGCAGGAGCATCGGGTGTTTCGGTCGGTGTTTCGGCCGCCTTTTGGCCGCAGCCGACAAGAATGGTTGCGGAAAGCGCCAGCACCAGCAAGAGAGCAGTAAGCTTTTTCATGAGATTTCCTCCTAAATTTTAAATTGTATGTAAAGTGTTGAGTACACTTCCATCAAAGCAATTAGCGATTGGGATAAGTCTCTCTAAAGTCCTTCACATTCTTCATGGCAACAGTGCCAAGTGTACCTCCATCGGCAAAGGCTACTACCAGACCATAGCCCTTGTCAAATTTTTTCTTTGCAGCCTCCATGCCGCCTGCCACAGATGCCAGGAATTTATCAGAGCCAATGACGGTCTTTTCCACCTTTTCAATGGCAGCCTGCACTTCGGGGTGCGAGGGATCGCAGAAGTGGCCCATAGAAGTAGCAAGATCCATCGGGCCGATGAAAATGCCGTCCAACTCCTCCACCTGCACCAGTTCGTCAATATTGTTCACGGCCTCCAGCGTCTCCACCGCCGTCATGACCAGCACCTCATCATTTGCTCTTTTCATGTAGTTCATGGGATTCATGCCAATTCCCGGTGCGCGGGGGCTTGGCGCCACGCCCCGCACGCCCTCTGTTGGATATTTGCAGTAGGAAACAGCAGCTCTTGCTTCTTCCGCTGTGTTTACATACGGGACCAGCACGCCGTAGGCGCCTGCGTCCAAGATTCGTTTGATGGCAACCATGTCGTTCCAAGGTGCGCGCACAAAGGGGACCGCGTTAAAATGACCCATAGCCCGAAACTGGTCGATCAGGCTGAGAATATCATTGGGGCCATGCTCCATGTCCACCATCAAAACATCAATTTCCGACTTGGCAAAAATCTCCGCAGCGTAGGGGCTTGCCATTTGCAGCCATGCTGCCAGCACTTTTTTCCCGTCTTTCAACAGGTGCTTTGGACCATTATAAAACTCTTCATCAAGACGTAACATAGACCACTTCTCCTCTTGCAATTTCTAAAATTATTTTAAATATCCGCCCCAAGCCCATAGGTTTTTTTGAGTCCCAGCAGTTCCTGATAAATGCTTTCCGGAAGAGGAATTCCATGTACACTGCGTTCCTGATAGTTGGCATTTTCAATCTCGCCGGGAAGAATCAAGGGTTTTCCGGAAACAGTAGGGATGCTCTGTACATAATCGCGGTATTCGGCCATTCTCTCTCGAATATCCTCCTTGTCAATTAAACGAGTAATATCTACCGCCATAAACATATGGCAGGTCTGGCTGGGGTCCATTGGGTCCTTAAACATATTTTTGATGTGATTTTGGAAGGCGCCCCCGGTCATTACGCCACACATAATATCAATTGCGTGGGCAATGCCCAGTCCCTTAAACCCGCCCAGCGGAAGAAAATACCCATCAAATCCAACTTGCGGATCATCCGTGGGATTGCCGTCTTTATCCGTCGCCCAGTCCAAAGGAATTTTTTCTCCTTTGGCAATCGCCATTTTGAGCTTTCCGCCTGCCACAACGGACAGTGCCATATCCAGCATAAAAGGAAACTCATTGTAAGTCGGAATGCCTATCGCAAACGGATTATTTCCCACCACATTGCCCGCAGCGCCGGGAGCCGTTACACCGGGCTTCACATTAGTAGTGGCAAAGCCCATCATTCCCTCTTTCACCGCCATGTCTGCATAAAGTGCCGCAGCGCCAAAATGGTTGCTGTTTTTGACCAAAACCATGCCCAGGCCAAATTCTTTTGCAAGCACAATTGCTTTTTCCATGGCAACGCGGCCGCTGGTATAGCCGGACGCACCATCCGCATCCAAAACCTGTAAGGCGTGATCTCCTTTGACACACTTCATGTGCGGGCGGAGATTGATTGCTTTGTTTTGAATGCGAGTCAAATAGGCGGAGGTTCTCATGACGCCGTGGGAATCCACTCCTCGCAGACTTGCTGTCACAAGGCCCATTGCATGATAGGCGGCATCCTCGTGCGTCATCCCCGCTTTTTCGTAAAGCTCTGTAATCAAGGATTCCAACTGGCTTGCTGAAACGAAATGTCCCTGCTCACTCACGTTAAAAACGTCCTCTCTTTGGTTAATTTTGTACAACCTTAGACAAAAACACTGTTTAAAAAAGTGTAGTCACAAAAGTTTTCTTTAAATATTTGTTTAAATCGTCAAATAGTTTCAAAATAAGCGGCAAATTTTTTTAATATTTTGCTCTTTTCGCCATTATCATACCATCCTTAGGGTTCTTTGTCTTTAGCCTGCATACGCGCAAATTTGTACAAATTTATCATTTTGTAATTTTAAAATTGAAAACAGTGTGATATTATGCAATAATATACACAAATAAGGCTTTTGAATTTGTGCGATGGGAGGCTTCGTTTTTTGGAAAATTCTGTGCAGGTCATATGGACTTTTATATTAGATTACACAAAAGGGTGGGGCGTGCGGCGCCATCATCACGATTATTTTCAAATGTATTACTGTCTTTCAGGTACCGGGTTGCTCTATTTAGACGGAGAAGAGATTGAGCTTTCCAGCAATGTGTGTCTCATTATTTGCCCCGATCAGATTCACGAGATTTATCCCATAAAATCCGGTCAATTGCGGATCATTGATACCAAATTTTACGTACGGGATGCCGCTATACAGCAGGCCATTCTAGACGCTCCCAAACTAATCACCATAAGCGATACACAATTTCGGGAATTGCAGCACTCCATGCGAAACGAGTGGGTTTCCAACGGGGTCTACGGTCACGAGATGGCAACTCTTTTATTCCAGCAGTCTCTTTATCAGTTCTTGAGAAAAAGCGCTTCCGTCCCAAGTAAAATTCCTTTTTACAAAGAATTGGAGGACTGCATTTTAAAGCTGACAGGTCTTGAAAAAAACATTGCAGATTACTTGCTCCTGCACTTTTTGGAAGAGCTGTCCCTCGATAAGATCGCCGGGGATTTGCGCTATTCCAAAAACCACCTTTGCAAAGTCTTTAAAAACGCGACAGGCTATACCATTAGCGAATACACTAATTTTTTACGCATCCGAAAAGCCTATGATCTGATTTGCTGCACGGATAAAAAGCTATCCGAAATTAGTTTAACTTGTGGATTTTCCAGCATCCACTACTTTTCCAGAACTTTTCGTAAAATTACCGGACTTTCTCCCTCTCAGGCACGGGATCAGGATCGAAATTCGATTTACACGGATATTCGTCTTCACGGGACTTTTCACTATCGATACTTTACAGAAAATGTCTAGTCCTGTGCGTCTTTCTCCGAAATAGTAAATTTAGTAGACCATCTTTGCGTCTTTTGATTGCCCCGTCCGGTTTCGACTACGCGCCGCAGTCAGGCGAAAGCCAGCAAGAGAACCGAGTTTCCGCCCGAAAAGCAGACATAAAAAAAGAGCCACAGCCCTTTGATACGTGAGACATTGCCAGACGTATTTAAAGAGTTGCAGCTTTTGAGAAATAACGCTCGATTTCAGACGATATCTCCGGGCCCATATCAACGGTTCGGTCATGCTTTTGGGTGTGCACATTGCGCCGAAAATTTGATGTTGGCTTCTCCATTCGCGTAGGCCCGCGGCTTCCTTTGCAAAATTAGCCTTGGATGTTGCTCCTTTCGGCAACATGGAACCCCCGTAGGGCTTCCTGCTGACCGAGACATTTTACCTCACGCTTCACTGCCGCGACACAGGACTTCATATCCCAGAATGGTTCGACCGAGCGGCATCCCGCATGGCGGACACGTTGAGCGCTATCGAATCCCGCAAATAGTTTGTGCCGATGGGCCATTGAGCCCATCGGCACACTTTTGCATTTTCGGTCAGCGCGTGAGGAACGGCATCGGGCAGCGCGGCATTGGGCAGCGCGGCATCGGGCAGCGCGGCACCTACGCTGTATCCCCCACGGATGCGCTGCCCGCATCCATTCCAAGGGTTACCCGCATGTCATCGTGTCCCGAACAAGGGCCGCATGGCGAAGCGCTTTCACCACCGGCAGTTCTTCACCGGTGAGAAAGCGAATCAGCGCGCCGCCGCCGGTGCAGATGTAAGCAATCTGCTCGGTCTTGTGGTACTTGGTGGTGGCAGCGATGCTGTCGCCGCCGCCAACGACCGTATAGGCCGCCGTATCTCCCAGCGCATCCCACACCGCCTTGGTGCCAAGCTCAGTCTCCGCCTGTTCAAAAACGCCCATGGGGCCGTTGACAAACACCGTTTTCGAGGCGCGAATCCGCTCCTGATAGGCATTTGCGGTTTTGCTACCGATATCCGTCAGGGAAACCGCCTGCGGTACGGCGCCGATTTCGGCTTCACGGCGGCTGCCGTTTTCTACATACGCCCCGTCTAAGGGGAGCACGATGTGGTCTGCATATTGGGCCAGCAGCGCCTTCCCCTTTTCGATGAACGCTTCATAGCCGGACTGCCGGATAAACGCCATGCTGCCTGCGCCGATCTGCTCGCCTCGGGCCGCCAGCAAAATATTGCCCACCAGACCACCGGTCAACACCTGATCGGCAGCGTCTTTTTGCAGCACGGACTCCATCATTGAAAAGGCATCCGCCACTTTGGCGCCGCCCAGCACGAAGGTGCAGGGGTGGGCCGGATGCTCCATGAGCTCCGAAATGACGCAGTATTCCTTTTCAAACAGTCTGCCCATCGCCGAGGGCAGTACCTGCTCAAATCCGCACAGGGACGGCTGATCCCGGTGGGCGGCCGCAAAGGCGTCGCACACATACAGGTCTGCCAGCGGTGCCAGCGTTCGCACCAGCAGCGTCTGCGCCTGCTGGGCGTGAGTCAGCTTCAGCTTCCACTCAAACAGCGTCTGCTCCTCCGCCAGATAGCGCACGTTGTCCAAAAGCAGGATTTCTCCGCCCTTCATGGCACGAATAGTCTCTACGGCGGTGGGGCCGCACACGTCCGGCAAAAACGCCACCTTTCGTTCCAGCAGGCGAGAAAGCTCCTCGCCGTGGGGACGGGTCGTATAGAAATTCTGGTATTCGATGTCGCTGCCCTGATGGGCCAGCACCACCACCTTGGCGCCCCGATCGGAAAGTTCTCGCAACGTCGGGATGCAGGCCTGTATCCGAGTGGTGGATTTCAGCGTTCCAGTCTCCCGATTTACCGGCTGGTTGATATCCACGCGGCAAAGGACGGTTTTCCCCGTGACGTCAAATTCATCCAGCGTGTTGATCCCAAATCGCATGATGACCTCCTCAGCCCACCCGTTCTTCGGCGGGCAACTCCGGCTGTTTCGGCTGAAACAGCTTCTTAAATTCACCGATGTGCAGATAGCGGTTGGTGGCGGCAGTCCCCTCTTCCCGCGTCAGTTGCATGGCACAGGCAGCGCGGATGCCATCGATGGTCTCGGGGATGGTGACGCTCTCCTGCGGGATATTGATGGCGAACATGATGTCGTCGCCACTTTCCACAACGCTGTCCTCCCAAAGACCAATCTCATACAGATCGCCCCGGGGATGGCCCAGATCGCGGCCATATTTAAAGAAGGAGCTGTTGCCCACAAAGCCCTCGTCAATGGTGACGGTGCGAATACGGGGATGCTGCCGGAAGGCTTCCAGCGCCATTTCGCGGGTAATTTTGCCCTTTCCGGTGGCAGTCACGGTGATGATGTGTCCGTGGGTCACCGGTGTATGCACCAGAATTCCCGTGGCGGAAACGTGGGGCATAATGGTCATCAGATCCAGCGCCTGATGCGTGGGCGCTTTTTCCATTTGCAGCGCATTGGTCAGCCCACGGTGATAGTCGCCGGGATCTGCCACGCGGCGGATGATGGTGATGGCCACCTTTTCAATGCCGTAAGCCCGATCCAGACAGTCCACGGAGCGAATCAACCCGGTGGTATTGCAGGAGGTCAGCTTCAGGAAGTTTTGATGGAGACCCTGTTCATAGTTGGCATAGCCATGGAAAAACACATCTGCCACCGAGTTTTTCTCGCCCCCCTGAAAAATGGCCTTGACCCCAGCTCGCTCATAGAGCGCCTTATTTTTGCTGCCGATTCCGGCGGGGGAGGAATCCAGCATGATGTCCACCTTGCTCAGCAGATCGTCAAAAGTGCCCGCCACCGGAATGCCGACGCTGTCAAAGGCATCGCTGGTGGCCCCCGCCACCAGATAGAGATCGTAGGGCATTCCCTTTTCATACAGCGCGCGAATCGCCAGCGTGGGGGCCAGATCCGCCACACCCACCAGTTCCATATCCCCTTGCAGCGCCACGCCGTCCGCCAGCCGCTGCCCTATGGCGCCGTAACCGGCCACGCCTACCCGAATTTTTTTCATACTGCCTCTCCTTGTAAACGGTTAAGTATTGATCATGTTTTTATCATTTCTTGGTTTGTAATGTGATGATAAACTATTGGGTAACTTTCTGCAACCCTTTTTTCCGAACTTTATTGTCTTCTTTTTCACGAAATGGGAAATTAACAGTTGACCTTCTCCCGTCCACATTGTTATAATGATAACAATGCAAAAACAGGAAGCGGTGAGTGTATGCGTTTGGACCGAGTGAACGAAATGGAACAGTATGTGCTGCGGCAAGGAACGGCCTCTTTGGAGGAATTGTCCGGAGAATTTCACATTTCACTCAACACGGTGCGTAGGGACATCACTGCCCTTTTGGCGCGGGGGCATATTCGCAAGACTTACGGAGGTGTGGCTGCGCTGGAAACCCCCGGCCCCATTCCCATGTCCGTCCGGGCTTCTAAAAATTGGGACGCCAAACAGGCCATCGGCAAACTGGCAGCAGAGTTGGTGGAGGATGGGCAAACCATTTTTTTGGACTCCGGCTCCACGGTTCTGGCCATGCTGCCGCATCTGGCGCAGCGAAAAAATGTGACGATTGTGACGCATGGACTGTGTGCCATGTACGAAACCTCAAAATGCCCGAATCTGAAGCTGATCTCTCTGGGCGGCCTGTACAGCCCCCCCACCAACTCCTTTGTGGGCATTTCGGCACTGGACGCGCTGGATCGCCTCAGCGTGGATACGGTGTTCATGGCGGCTACCGGCGTTTCTTTGGAACGAGGGTTGACCAACACCACCTATCTGGAAGCAGAGATCAAGCACCGCGTTGTACAGCGTGGCAAAAAAGTGGTCTTGCTGGCCGATCACAGCAAGTTTGATTTCGTGTCGACGATCTCCTTCTTTGATTTTGACAAGCTGTCGGCCGTGGTGACAGACACGCTGCCGTCTCCGGCTTATTTGAATGTAATTGCACAGCACCACATTACACTTTTATACGACAGCGAGACCCCCTGCCCCGGCGCAATGATTTGAGATATTTTACAACCGCCATGTGCTACACGTTAAGACCAGTAGCCATTACGGTGATGAACTTCCTGATGCACCCCAACAAAAAGCACCGTGTCCTTTTGTGGCTGCCATGCATTGTGCTTTCCATCTTTGTATTTACCAATCAATCTACCAATTTGATTTGCCACATTTACGAGGAAAACTACTGGGGCGGTGGAGAGCTTCGGTTTTTACCGCACATTGTTTCGGCGATCTGCCTTCTCATTTTGATTATTGACACCATTGCAAGGCAGAAAGAAACAAAGTCCGATGTAAACAGGCTGTGAACCTGTCAAGGAAAAGTAGACACTAAAAAAGGAAACATTAAAAGCCCA
>CAZKMN010000002.1:9151-29613 GCA_964553905.1 uncultured Oscillibacter sp. | reverse complement strand
GGGTGCGGCGGGTGATTTTGGCAGGAATTTGGGTGGAAACGGCGGTGGATTTCCCAAAATAAAGGCTCTCGTCCCATACCCATGGGACGAGAGCGTGTTCCGCTTCGTGGTGCCACCCAAGTTCAAGGGGCGCAAAGACCCCTCCTTTATCCTCCTTTGGTACGGGGAGGTCGCCGTGGGCGTTTCCGCCCCCGCTCCGCCGCTGTCCTTCGTCCAATGCGACCGGGGCGCTCTCAGCGCTGCGTCCCTCTCTGTGGGTCGGCAAGTGGAGTACTGCTGCGGCATCTGCGCGGGAAATGGGTTTGCGTGAAATCGTTTTGATTGTAAGCGTCTTGCGGCAAAAAGTCAAGCGATGGGCCGCGTGGAGGGATTCACAATGCAGCGCCAATCCAGATCGCCCCGGGCCAGACCCAGCACCAGCATTTCAGCCGTTGCAATGTTGCTGGCAAAGGGGATGTTGTTCTGGTCGCACAGGCGGGAGATGTAGGAGATGGCGCCGGCCATCGTCTCGGTGCTGGGATCATTAAAGAAGAGGACCAGGTCGAATTCGTTGTAGGCGATCCGCGCGCCGATCTGCTGGCTGCCGCCGTGGTCATAGGATAAAAAGCAGTGGACGTTCAGGCCCGTGGCCTCGGTGACCATATGGCCGGTGGCATTGGTGGCGTAAATGTTGTGGTGGGACAAAATGCCGGCGTAAGCGGTGCAAAATTGGACCATCAGTTCCTTTTTGTTGTCGTGAGACATGAGAGCAATGTTCATGGGAGAGCTCCTTTCTTCTATTTGATCCGCAGCAGGGGGACTCTGCCGCCCTGAATGCGTCTTGAAATGTTGTAATAGGCAGCGGCGGCCATGCGACTGTCTGCCAGCAGCAGGGGGATGCCCCGGTTCAGGCACAGCGGCAGGGCGTCGTCCTCGGGCACAACGCCCAAAAGCGGCAAGCCGGCCTGATCGATGGCGTCGTCAATGGTGGCGTGCATGGAGCGCAGCAGCTTTTTCCGCACCCGGTTGACCACCAGATGCAGGGAGCCGGATGGAAAACGGCCCAGCTCCATGACGGTGTGCTGCGCGTCCCGCAGGGAGGAGGCGTCCGTGCAGGTCACCACCACGCAGCGATCCGCCGCGCAGGTGGCCAGTGAAAACCCGGAGTCCAGCCCCGCCGGAGCGTCCAGCAGGCAGTAGTCAAATCGCTTGCGGACCTCCCGCAGCAAGGCGGTCATCTGCGCTTCGCTGACCGGGCGGCCCCGGCTGCGCGCAGGCGCCGTCAGGAGAAATAATCCCGGGACATGGGGGTGCTCCACAGCGGCGTCCTCCAGCGTGCAGCGGCCCTGCGCCACATCGGAATAATCCATCAGCGCCCGATCGGAAAGGCCCAGCGCCAAATCCAGATTTCTCAGCCCCGCATCGCAGTCCAGACACAGTACCCGCTTGCCGGAGAGAGCCAGCGCCGCGCCGACACCGGCCACAAATGAGGTCTTGCCCGTGCCGCCCTTGCCGGACACCACGGCAATGCACGATCCCCGATGCTCCATATGCAGGCTCCTTTCTCTCCAGTTTGCCCAGCTCAAATACACTTTAGTATTACAGGGGACTTTTTTTAATTTTAGCAAAGGCTCTTGGATATTTTTCGGGCGTTTTCTTCACTTTTCGCACAAAAACGACCCGATGAGAAATCTCCGTTCCCGGAATCACGTAATCGGTTACGTTCTCCACGGCTCCGCCCAAAAGGGCAATCGAGGAGGACGCCTGTGCCAGCTCGGCGTCAGAGTCCACGGCCTTCATTGCGAGAAACAGACCGCCCACCTTCACCAGCGGCAAGCTCAGCTCCGCCAGCATGGGCAGGGAGGCCACGGCCCGGGACACGGCAACGTCGAACCGCTCCCGATTTCTGGCGGCAAATTCCTCAGCGCGGGCGTGGACGCACGCCACGTCGGGCAGGGCGAGGGCCGCGCAGACCTCCGACAAAAAGCCGATCCGCTTTTGCAGAGCGTCCAGCAGCGTGAGCTGGAGCGTGGGCTCCAAAATCCGCAGGGGCAGGCCGGGAAAGCCTGCGCCGGTGCCCACATCCACCAGCGTTTTGCCGCGCAAATCCGTCAAGGTCAGCAGTACGGCGCTGTCCAGAAAATGGAGCGTGGCAATCTCCCGGGGGTCTGTAATGTCGGTGAGATTCATCACCTTGTTCTTTTCCACCAGCATTTCGGCGTAGCGCATCAGCGCGGGTACGCCCGCGGTGGGCAGCGCCAGCGTTTCCAGCCCCTGCGTCAACAGTGCTTCCATCATGATTTTTTCTGCTCCTTTAAGAGATCGCGAATCTCTGTCAGCAGCGCCTCCTCACGGGAGGGCGCAGGCGGGGTGGGGGGAGCGGCCTCTTTCTTCCGGTGGAACCGATTGAGGACTTTGACGAGGCAGAACACCGCAAAGGCGGTGATGAGGAAGTTCAGCACGGCGGCTAAAAACTGTCCGTAGGGAATCACGGTCATGCCGTTTCCAACGGTGAGGACCATGCTGGAAAAGGAGATGTGCCCGGTGACCAGACTGATGAGGGGCATCAGAATGTCATTGGTGAGAGAATCCGCAATGCTTTTGAATGCGCCGCCCACAATGACGCCGACAGCCAGATCCATCACGTTGCCCCGCGCAATGAACGTTTGAAACTCACTCAAAAATGCGGAGCGCTTTTTTTCAGCGGCCATAAAAACCTCCTGCTTTCATCGGGGAAAATCTGCGCTTCTGTATCCCTTGCAGCGCAAGGGATACAGAGGACAGACCAGTTTACAGACGATAGAATCCCACTTGGAGATCCTTTCATGGGTTTAACAGTGCTCCAGCGGCTGGAGACGGGCCCAATATTTGGAAAATCAGCGCGCTTTCGGAGTCAGCACCTTGGTGCCGCCCATATAGGGCCACAAAACCTCGGGGACCTTTACGGTTCCATCGGCTTGCAAATTGTTCTCCAGCAGCGCGATCAGCATCCGGGGAGGGGCCACGCAGGTGTTGTTCAGCGTGTGGCAAAGCTGCGTCTTGCCGGATTCGTCCTTGTAACGGATGCGGAGACGGCGGGCCTGTGCATCGCCCAGATTGGAGCAGGAGCACACCTCAAAATATTTCTGCTGACGGGGAGACCAGGCCTCAATGTCGCAGGACTTGACCTTCAAATCGGCCAGATCGCCGGAGCAGCATTCCAACTGGCGAACGGGAATGTCCATGGAACGGAACAGCTCCACAGAGAAGCGCCAGAGCTTTTCGTACCATTCCTTGGAATCCTCGGGCTTGCAGACCACGATCATCTCCTGCTTTTCAAACTGGTGGATGCGGTAAACGCCACGCTCCTCGATGCCGTGAGCGCCCTTTTCCTTGCGGAAGCAGGGGGAGTAGGAGGTCAGCGTCTCGGGCAGCTTGGTGCTGGGCAGAATCTGGTCAATAAAGCGACCGATCATGGAGTGCTCGCTGGTGCCGATCAGATAGAGGTCCTCGCCCTCGATTTTGTACATCATGCCGTCCATATCGGTCTGGCTCATGACGCCCTCCACCACGTTGCCGTGGATCATGAAGGGGGGGATGCAGTAGGTGAAGCCCTTGTTGATCATGAAATCCCGACCGTAGGCCAGCACAGCCTCGTGAATGCGGGCGATGTCGCCCAACAGATAGTAAAATCCGTTGCCGGAGACGCGTCCGGCGGCGTCCATATCGATGCCGTCAAAGGATTCCATAATTTCCGTGTGGTAGGGGATGGGGAAATCGGGAACCACGGGCTCGCCGAAGCGCTCCACTTCCACGTTGGCGGAATCGTCCGGGCCCAGAGGCACAGAGGGGTCAATGATCTGGGGAATGACCATCATGCGCTTGCGGACTTCCTCGTCCAGACGGGCTTCCTCGGATTCCAGCTCGCTCAGGCGGGCGGCGTCCTCCGTGACCTGCTTTTTGACGGCCTCGGCCTCAGCGAGCTTGCTGGGGTCCTTTTTGGCCTGTCCCATCAGCATGCCGACCTGCTTGGAAAGGCTGTTGCGGGCAGAGCGGAGCTGATCGGCCTCGGCAATGGTGGCGCGACGCTGCGCGTCCAGCTCGATCACTTCATCGACCAGAGGGAGCTTGGTGTCCTGAAACTTCTTTTTGATGTTTTCCTTAACAATTTCGGGGTTTTCCCGAACAAATTTGATATCCAACATGGTTTTTTCACCTCATTATAATATTTGCATCTGAAAATGTTTCACGTGAAACATGATCTTATTTGTTAAGGACAGCCTCTTTCAACTGCTGATAGCGCACAGCCGGCGCGGTAATTTCGTTGGGGCTTTCCTTTGCCAGCAGCTCCACAAGCTGCTGATCCTCCATGGTTTGGAGCGTTTGCAGACAGGCGTCGTAGTCGCCGGAGGCGTATTCCTGTTGCAGCGTGTAGAGCGCCATGAGCGCATCGCTCTCTTTTTGCGCGTCCATCAGCTCGTCGTCTTTCTTTTGAAGCTGGTCCTCCAGCGTGCTGATCTCGTTTTCCGCGCCGGTGAGCTCCTCTTGCAGCTTGATGTTCTTATCTTGGGTGGCCTGCACCTCTTGCAGGGCGGTCACGGAGTTTTGCAGCTTGCCCAGCGCCTCTGTGTTGCTCCGCTGGTGCATCACAAAAGACAGCGCCATCAGCAAAAACGCCACAATAAAGAGGATCATGATATAGATGACGACAGGTTTTTTGCTGCGCGGCTGCTCCGTGGGCAGGGAATCCGTTGTCTCGCCGCTGCGTTTTTCCAATTTCATGTCACAGGGTCCTTTCGGGAGTCTCCGTTTTCACCCGCAGCAGCGCCAGAGCGTCCAGCAGGTCGTTTAGATCGTCCATTCCGTAGTATTCCAACTCAATGCGGCCTTTTTTTCGGCCCGATACAATTTTAACACCCCGGCCCAGCCGGGAGCTGAGATCCCTCTGGGCCTCGGCAGCGTAGTCCGGGACGGTTGAGGGGCCTTTTTCCGGCTGCTTTTCAGCCAACAGGCGCTTGACCAGCGCCTCGGTCTGCCGGACGGAGAGCCCACCGGAGAGAATCGCGCCGGCAGCGCTTTCCTGAAGGGAAGGGGAGAGGGGGAGCAGCGTGCGGGCATGTCCCGCAGATAGCTTTCCCGTTTCCACCAGATTTCGCACAGCGGGTGTCAAAGTCAGCAGTCGCAGGGCGTTGGTCACGGCGCTGCGGGATTTTCCGACCCGTGCGGCGGCTTCCTCCTGCGTCATGCGATAGTGGTCGATCAGGGATTGAAATCCGGCGGCTTCCTCCATGGGATTCAGGTCCTCCCGCTGGAGATTTTCGATCATGGCCAGCTCCGCGGCCTTGCGGTCGTCGGCTTCCATAACGATGACGGGCACTTCGTCCAAGCCGGCCAGACGGGCCGCCCGCCAGCGGCGCTCGCCCGCAATGATCTGGTAATAGCCAGAGGCCAGCTTTCGCACGGTCAGAGGCTGAATGATGCCGTGTTCGCGAATGGAGGCGGCCAGTTCCGCCAGAGCCACCTCGTCAAAGGCCTTGCGGGGCTGGGAGGAGCAGCTTTCCACTTGGGAGATCGGCAGCGACAGTGCGCCGGTCGTCTCAGTCTTGAGAACGTCGTCGCCCAGCAGAGCGCC
Organism: uncultured Oscillibacter sp.; assembly: GCA_964553905.1. Taxonomy (GTDB): domain Bacteria; phylum Bacillota; class Clostridia; order Oscillospirales; family Oscillospiraceae; genus Oscillibacter. Next base: position 24,023 of record CAZKMN010000002.1, on the reverse strand, counting down.
GAGACCTCTGCCAAGGCCTGAGGGCTTTTTGGATGCCATGACAATTCTCCTTTCAGCCTTGTTTTTTCAAAAATTCCGCTGCAAAAGCGGTGTAGGCCTCCGCGCCTCGAGAGGAGCGGTCGTAGGCCGTGATGGGTTTTCCGTGGCTGGGGGCTTCGCTCAGGCGCACGTTCCGGGGAATCACGGTGGCGTATACCTTGCCGGGGAAGTAGTGTTTCACTTCCTCCGCCACTTGCAGCGCCAGATTCGTCCGTCCGTCAAACATAGTCAGCAGCACGCCCTCCAGCTCCAGCCGGGGATTCAGAGATCGCCGCACAATGCGGACAGTGTTCATGAGGTCGGAAAGGCCCTCCAGCGCAAAATACTCGCCCTGCACCGGCACCAGAATGGAATCCGCGGCACACAGCGCGTTCAGCGTCAGCAGCTCCAGAGAGGGGGGACAGTCGATCAGCATGTAATCGTAGTGGTCCGACACCTGCTCCAGCGCGCTCTTGAGTAAGTATTCCCGGTTTTCCATGCCGATCAGCTCAATTCCCGCCCCAGCCAGCGCCTTGTTGGAGGGCAGCACGTCGCCGAATTTGGTGTGAACCAGCGCGTCAGAGGTGGGAATGTCCTCAATCAGGACGTTGTAAACGCCTTTGGACACGGTTTTGTCCACGCCCATGCCGGAGGTGGAGTTGGCCTGCGGGTCAAAATCGCACAGGAGAATCCGCTGTCCGGCCTCGGTTAAAGCGGCGGCCAGATTGACACAGGTGGTCGTTTTGCCCACGCCGCCTTTTTGATTGACAATTGCAATGGTTTTTGCCACGCAGGCACCTACTTTCTGAGTTCATCTGTCATTTCAGACGCATTTACGTACTTTCTTATTATAACAAGGTGTGGGGATGCTTGCAAGGATAAATCCGAAAAAGAACAAAAAAAGCCGAAGATGTTTCACGTGAAACATCTTCGGTCGGAATCTTGGAGCAAACGGGCGCTGCGCGGCGGGAGCGTGAGCTCCAGCAGGCCGTTTTCGGCCCGCAGCAGTTCGCCGGATAACCGGTCCTGAACGGCGGGATCTGGGCAGGGGAACGAAAACGTTTGCGCGCTCTCGCCCGCGTTGACGGCGGTTACGAGCCGCTGTCCCTCTCCGCTTCTGGCGTAGACCAGCAGGGAGCCGGAGGTGCAGAGATACTCGATCCCGCCTCGCTGCAAGCAGGGCGTTTCCCGCCGCAGCGTCCCCAGCCGGGCGAAGTAGTCCAAAAGGGCGGAATCCTCCCGGCCCCAAGGATAAGTGCCCCGGTTCAGCGGGTCTTCAAAGCCCTCCATGCCGGCCTCGTCCCCGTAATAGACCGTGGGAGAGCCGGGAAATGTGAACAGCACCAGCGCCGCCAGACGCACCAGCTCCAAACCCCGCTGCCGTTGGGCGGGGGAGAGGCGAAAGGCGGCTCGCTCCGCCTTGTCTGCGGGGACAGAATCGGCCCCCAAAACGGTCAGAATCCGGGGCGTGTCGTGGGTGCCCAGAAAATTCATGGCAGAGGCGTAGGCCTCGGGCGGGTAGTTTTCCCGCAACGTCTCCATGCTCTCCCGGAAGGCGTCGGCGTCGCCGCCCTGCAAATAGGCCAAAAGCGCGGTGCGGAAGGGGTAGTTCATGACCCCGTGGAGCTCCCGCCCCAGCAGATAGCGCCTGCGCTGGGAGTAGGCCACCTTGGTGGAGGCGTCCTCCCAGACCTCACCCAGCAAAAAGCTCTCCGGCGCGGTTTCCTCCATGGCGGCGCGAATTCTGGCAATAAATTCGTCCGGCAGCTCATCCGCCACGTCCAGCCGCCACCCGGAAGCGCCGCGGCGCAGCCAGTGGCGGATCACGGAATCCTCCCCGTCGATGATGTACTCGCCATAGCCGGGGTCGGATTCCTCCACGGCGGGCAGCGTCCGGATGCCCCACCAAGCGTCATATGTGTCCGGCCAGTGGGTGAAGTGATACCAAGAGGACCACGGGGAGTCCGGGCTCTGGGCCGCGCCCACCGTGGGGTAAAAGCCGTCTGCATTGAAATAGAGGCTCTGAGAGCCGGTGTGGTTAAAGACGCCGTCCAGCAACACGTGCATCCCCTGGCGTTTCGCCTCGGCGCAGAGGGTGCAAAAATCCTCCTCTGTGCCCAGCATGGGGTCAATGTGCAGATAGTCCGCCGTGTTGTAGCGGTGGTTGGAGGCCGATTCAAAAATGGGACAGAGATAGAGCGTGGTCACGCCCAGCGCCGATAAATGCTCCAGCTTTGCTGTGATTCCAGCCAGCGAGCCGCCAAAAAAGTCCCGATTTCGGATTTCGCCGTCCTCGTCCGGCTGCCAGCGGGGCGCATCGTCCCAACACGCGTGCACCTCCCGCTGCCCCACCAGTCCCTCGGGGGAGGGCGTGGTCAGGCGGTGGAAACGGTCTGGAAATATTTGGTATGTCACACCGGAGCCAAACCATTGCGGCGTGGACCTTTTCTCATAAACAGTCAGTTGCCACGGGTCCAGACCGCCATCGCTTCGATAGCCCGTTTTGTCCAGCTCGCAGCCGCTGCCGTCGTCCCGCCAGAAGCGGAAATGATACCAGACCAGCTCCGGCTCCGCGGGCGCTGGAAAGGAGGTGGAAAAGCAGATGCGGTCCCCTGCGGGGCCCTGCAAGGGCAGCTCGTGGCGCTCCTCCCGGCCTGAAAATTCCAGAAAGAATACCGCTTCGCAGTGGGTAAAGCCCTCGCTGGCCAGCGGACGGCAGGAAAAGACGAGGGATTCCTTGCAGGAGACGGCGCCAAAGGGCAGCTTGCATTGTGTACAGCGGGGGTCAAAGACAAAGGGTTCAGACATGGTGGAGCGGCTCCTTCGTGTTTATTGCATGAGTTGCTGTTCGCCGATTATGGCGGTTCCGATCTCGTCGGCGGTGAAATAGGCGTTCAAAATCTCCACGGCAGTGGAGGCCAGCGCCGCGCCGGAGCCGCCTTTTTCAATGACGATAGCCACGGAGATCTCCGGGTTTTCGTAGGGGGCAAAGCAGACGAAAACGCCGTTGTTTTTCGTGGTTTTGCTGATTTGGGCGGTGCCGGTTTTGGCGCCCGCGTCCACTACGCAGTTTTTAAAGTAGGAGGAAAGGCTGCCGGTGGTGGTCAGGGCGTGCATGCCCTCTTTCACGGCGGCGAGAGAGTCCGGGGAGAGATCCACGGTGTTTTTGGGGCTGCTGTCGCCCACAGCCAGCACCTTGGAATTGTCGTAGGACTTCACGGCTTTGAGCAGGTGGGCCTCACAGTGCTTGCCGCCGGAGACCAGCGTGGCAATGTAGTTGGAAAGCTGCAAGGGCGTGAAGAGGTAGGACGCCTGTCCGAAGGCGGCCCATGGGGCTTGGTTTTCGCCCTCCCGGTTTTCCGCCAGCGTGCCGGCGCGGTCACCGATCTCAATGCCGGTGTTCTCGCCCAGCCCAAAGGCCCGGGCGTATTCGTTCAGGGTGTCCAGACCCAGCCGATAGCCCAGCTCGGCAAAGAAATAGTTGCACGAGACGGTGATCGCCTCGCTCACGTTGATGCTACCGTGGTTGCCCCGGGTGCTGTTATAAAGCCAGCAGTTGGCATAGCTGTTGGAATCGCCGGGATAGGTCCAGTGTCCGGTGGTTTTGATCTTTTGATAGGGGGTGATGACGCCCTCCGTCAGCGCGGCAATGGCGGTGAGGGGCTTGAAGGTGGAGCCGGGGGCGTAAGCGCCCTGCGTGGCGCGGTTGACCATGGGGTTTGCCGGGTCGCTTTTGAGCTGATTGTAATCCTGATTGTAGGATTCCAGATGGAACGTGGGGTAGGAGGCCAGCGCCAGCACCTCGCCGGTGCCCACCTTGGTGACCACCGCGCCGGCGCCCCGGGCGGTGTTGCCGTCCTCCTTGTTCATTTTGGTGATCGTCTCAGCCAGCGCGTTTTCCACAGCCTGCTGCAAATCCAGATCCAGCGTCAGCTCCACGGTGTTGCCCGGCTGGGGATTCACAGAGTAAAACTCGCCGGTGATCTTGCCGTCGGCGTTGGTGGAGACGACCCGCCGTCCGTCCGTGCCCCGGAGATATTCCTCAAAGGCCAGCTCCGCGCCGGACTTGCCGATGCGGTCATTTTGATTGTACCCCTGCTCCTTGAGCGTTTCGTATTCCTCCCGGTAGATGGGGCCCACCGTGCCCAGAATATGCGCGGCATAGTCCGTCTCATACTCGCGCACGGAGGAGCTGGTGATTTTTGCGCCCAGATAGCGCCCGTCGTTCAGCAGGGAGATCAGCGGCGTGTCCACATCCTCCGCCAGCACGTAGGGGTCGATCTTTTGCTTTTGTCGCAGATTGAGCTCGTAGCGCACGCCGATCACGGCCCGGGCCTCGTTGAGAGAAAAGCCCGCCGGAATGTCGTATTTTTCCCGCAGCAGTTCGATGAGCGTGGCGGGGCGCAGCGGCAAGGATTCCAGCAGGGCGGCGGTCATGGCGTCGGGGGAGATGTTGGTGGAAAGGCGCTTGAGATCGTCCTGTAAAAAGGTGGTGAAGCGGCCGCGCTGGGTGTCGCCCAGCTCGTCCACCGTGTAGGTAAAGGGTGCGGTTTGGCTGATGGGCAGATTGTCCGTCCACGCAACGCCCTGCGCCCCGCAGAGGCGGACCAGCCGCAAAATAGCCTCGTTTTCCGCCTCGCTGTCCTTAAACGCCTTGGCGTCAAAGGTGAGATCGTAGGAAGAGCGGCTGGAAACCAGCGCCCGTCCGCTGCGGTCCGTGATGATGCCCCGGGAGGCAGTCACTTTTTCCTCCTGCGTGATGGTGCGGATAGACTGCGCGAGATAGTAGTCGTGCTGATTGATCTGGGTGTCGTACAGCACGCCCAGATAGATCGCCAGCACCGCGCCCAAAAACAGGGCCAGCGCGGTGATACGCAATTCGTTGTGGGGATCTCTGTGGCCCATAATGCCTCCTTCTCAGCGGTCAGTCGTCCAGATGGGTTCGGCGAAAAACCATGGAAAACAACGCCGTCACCGGCAGCGCCAGCAGTACGCTGACCAAAAACTCCCGGGTGCAGACCCACGCTCCCGCGCCCCATGCCGCCTTGGATCGGGCCCAGAGCAGCAGACAGTGGGCCAGTCCCGTCATGGCAAAGGAGACTGCGGTGGCAGCCAGCGAGCAAAGAGCGCCCGAGGGCAAAAGGCTTTGGGCGATCAGGGCGGAGAAAAGCCCCACCAGCGGGAACACCAGCGTGTAAAAGCAGGGGATGGGGCCGGGCAAAATGCAGTCGCACGCCACGCCCACGGAGAGGGCGAACACGGTGCCGGGCACCGGCCCTTCGTAGGTGGCCAGCACGGCCGGCAGCACCGGATAGACAAAGGGAATCACGCCCCAGAGCGTGATGCGCTGCAAGAGGAGAAATTGCACAAGGAAGCACAGCGCCGTGGCCAGCGCGTACAGGCTCCATTTAAAAATCGTCTCATTGCGGGCCAGCAAGGTCGCCGCCTCCCTTCCCGTGCGGACAAGCGCCGCACATCAACTGACAATGTCGAACGAGCGGATGATGAACACCTCGCTCAGCGCGTCAAAGTTGGCTGCCGGAGCCAGCACCGCGTAAGACGCCGCGCCGTCGTCGGCCTTTTGGACCTCCTCCACCGAGCCGATGATGAGCCCCGCCGGATAGTAGCCGCCAAGACCGGAGGTCACGATCAGATCGCCGCCCAAAAGCTGGCTCTCGGCATTCAAAAAGCCCAGCCGCAGCCGGTTTTGGCCCATGAGGGCAAAATCGCCCTCCGCAAGACCCAGATCTTTGGTGCGAAAAACCTGCGCGCCCAGAGAGGTGTCCGTGTCCACCAGCGTCAAAACCGTGGACCAGTTGGCGCCTGCGGCGCTGATGATTCCCACCAGATCGCCGGTTTCCGTGATGACGCAGTCGTTCACCTCCACGCCGTGAATGGTGCCCTTGTCCAGCGTCAGGGACGACGTCCAGTTGGTGACGGTGTGCTCCGTCACATGGGCGGATTCAAAATCGCTGAGATCCCGGCGCTGTTCCCGCAGATTCAAAAGCTCCCGCAGACGGCGGTTTTCCTCGCTGTCAGCCTGCGCCTGCCGGACGTCCTGCTCCATTTGCGCGATCTTCTTTTTCAGCTCCGCGTTTTCCTCTTTCAGCGCGGTGGAATCCTCGTAATACGCCTGTTTGTCCTCAAACCAAGTGGAAACGGCGGTATAGACCGCGCGAAAGGGCGAGGCAAGTACCCCGGCTGCATTGGCCAGGGGAGAGGACGTATTGGAAAAATAGGACAGCAGCGCCAGCGATACCGCGATGACCGCCGCGGCAAACAGGACCCAAAGCCCGTGCTCCCGCAAAAATCGTTTCAAAGCAAATCCCCCTGAAAATCAGTTAGAGAAACACGACGCCGAAGCGCTGCATCATGCGGCTCAGGCGCAGCAAGGGAAGACCCATGACGTTGAAAAAGTCGCCGTCCAGCTTCTCCACCAAAAGCGCGCCCATGCCCTGAACGCCGTAGGCTCCGGCCTTGTCCATGGGCTCTCCGGTGCGGATGTAGGCGAGAAGCTCGCTCTTTTTGGCCCGGCGGAAGTAGACGTCTGTGGATTCCACTTCCGTCAGCGTCCGCTCGCCCCGGCGCACGCTCACGCCCGTGCAGACGGTGTGACGGCGACCTTGCAGCGCCGTGAGCATCGAGAGCGCGTCGGCCTCGTCCCGGGGCTTTCCCAGCCGGGCGTCGTCCAGAAAGACCATGGTGTCCGCCGTGATGATGAGCTCCTCCGGCGTGCACAGCGCCGCAGCCGCGTCGGATTTTTCCCGGGAGATATAGGCCACGGTGTCCGCCGGGCTCAACCCTGCGGGATAGCGCTCCTCCGTCTGGGGGACCCGGATGTCAAAATCCGTGAGCCCAATCCGGGCGAGCAATTCGCGCCGCCGGGGTGAGCCGGAGGCCAGTACAATCTTTGCCATGTCGATCCCTCTTCCCGCTTATTTGCCGGTGGAGCCGAAGCCGCCCCGACTTGGCCCGTCCAGCGTCTCCACTCGGGTGAAGTGCAGGGGGGGCTGGTGGCGCATGATGCGAAACTGGCAAATGCGCGCGCCCTTTTCAATGTGGGTATCCCGGGTGGCGTAAACGGGCAGCCGCCACTGGTCCTCGTCCCCGCGGAAGGAGTAATCCACCACGCCCATAGAGTTGGTCTGCAAAATTCCGTAGTTGCGGAAGGTGGAGCTTCGGGGCACGATGTGGGCCTCATAGCCCTCCGGCAGAGCGATGGCTACGCCCAGCGGCAAGAGCCCGGATTCCCCGGCTCGCATCGTCACATCCTCCGCCGCGCAGAGGTCGATCCAGTCGGATTTCCCCGCCACATAGCAAAGCTCCGGCAACCCCTCCACAAAATATTTTACCTTGATTTCTTCCATCATAAACCTCAATATTGAATACAAAAAGTAATATAAACTAGATACTATACAAATAGGACTTGAAAAAGCCTTATTCTACGCCCCGTTCGTAAAGTCCGCGGGTAAAATCGCCCTGCGGCGCGTCCCCGTTCAGGTAGGCGCGCACCACCTGCGCGCAGCGCTCGGGCGATTCCGTGGTGAAGCGCAGGCGGGCGTATGCGAGCCCCAAACGGTAAAGCTCCGGCCGGTCAGCCAGATAGAGGGTCTTGCTGTTTTGGACCTCGGTGCGGTGTCCGTAAACGGGCAGCAGGGGAAAGGCGGCGCCGGTGCGGTCCCGCAAAAAGTTGGGCCGGTCGCAGCGACAGCCCACGCTGTTTTGAATGAGACAGTTCTCGGTCACCATCAGGGGCAGACGACCGTAGACGATGGCCTCCGTGGGCAGCACCTTTTCAAGATCGCGAATCTGGGCAAAGCGCAGCTCAAAGGAGACGCAGGCGGAGGCGAGAGCCTTTTGCCGCAGATAGGCAAGGGAGCGGCTGTTAAATACATTCAGGCCGTAGTCGCCGTAGAGGGCAAGACCGCTTTCCCGGGCCAGAGAGAGGCCCCCAATGTTTCCCACCAGCAAGCCGGAAACGCCCAGCTCTTTCGCGTGGGCAATCCACGTGCGAAGCTGCGCCTCGTCCCGGTCCCGCCAGACGCGGGGCAGCTCGGCGCACCACTGCCCGTCCATGGCGGGCAGCGCCGACACAGAGCCGCAAATTTCCAGCGGCAAAGAGATGCGCTGGGGGCGGCAGGCCAAAAGCTCCGGCGTGAGCTGATTCGCCGTGGTCAGGGACAGAGTGTATGCCGGGGCAGACGGGGCGTAGCGCGGGTCCGGCAGGGGCGGCGTGGGCTCCTCCCGGCGACAGGGCGGCGCGGTCCGCACCTCGCTCAGAGCGCTGAGCGCGTCACGCCGCAGGGCGTTGAGCGCTCCGGCGGAGAGGGAGAGCCCCTCCTCCACCTGTGCCTGCGCCTCGGCGCAGCGATAGGCGGTGCCGCCGGTTTTCCCCAGACGGGCTTCCACCTCCTCGGCGGTGAGACTGCGGGTGCGGGCGGGCTCCGGCACGGCGCCCGTCACGGTGACGGTGTGACCGTCGGGGTCCTGAAGGCGCAACAGGGCGGCTTCTCCGGATCGAATCGTGCAAAAAAAGCGCACCGGGACGGTTTTGAGATCGCCCTTTTCATAGGCGGAGCGCGCCTTGGCAAACAGCTCTTTGGGCTCCACCCCGTGCTCCGGGCGCACGCCGAACATGTCCGGCCCGTGGCGACCCTGCCAGTAGTCGTCGGTAAAGCCGGACCGGGAAAAGGCCAGCTCCAGCTCTTGGGACTCGGCGGCGGTGGGGCCGCGGCCCTCCGCCAGCAGCCGGGCGTAAATGCCGGTGACCACGGCTACATATTCCGGCCGCTTCATCCGGCCCTCCAGCTTCAGGCAGTCCACGCCCATGCGGGCCATCGCTTCCAGCTCGCAGGAGAGGCAGTTGTCTTTTAAGCTGAGGGGATACGTGTCGGGCGTGGCTTTGCGGGTCGGCTCCGGCAGCGGGTCCTCCCAAGACTGGGTGGGCACGACCTCGTAGGGCAGACGGCAGGGCTGCTTGCAGCGGCCCCGGTTGCCGGAGTTTCCACCCAGCATGGCGCTCATGGCGCACTGACCGGAATAGCACATGCAAAGGGCTCCGTGGACAAAGACCTCCACCTCGGCCTCGCAGTTTTGGCAAATGGCGGCGGTGTCCTCGGCGGAGCATTCCCGGGCCAGAACCACGCGCTCGCACCCGTCCCCAGCCAGCTCGTTGGCAGCGCCGGAGGTGAAAATGCTCATCTGGGTGCTGGCGTGGAGCGGCAGGTCGGGCAGCGTGCGGCGCAGCAGGTCGAAAAGGCCCCAGTCCTGCACCAAAACGGCGTCCACACCTAGGCGGCAGGCGCATCGGGCGGTTTCCAGCGCGTCAGCGAGCTCCCGATCCGTCACCAGCGTGTTCAGCGTTAAAAAGACGCGGACGCCCCGCTCGTGACAATACCGCAGGGCGTCGGCGAATTCCGTATCGGAAAAATTTTTCGCGCCCTGTCGGGCGTTAAACGTCCCCCAGCCCAGATAGACCGCGTTGCAGCCGCCCTGCACGGCGGCGCGCAGCGCCTCCGGCGAACCGGCGGGGGAGAGCAGCTCCGGCCTCATCCGTGGGTGTGGCTCTGGGCGTCCAGCTTTTGTTGCAGGCGGAACACCTCGCGCTTGAGCTCGCTGACCTCACTTTGCGCGCGGCTGGCCTCGTCCAGATAGCCCTTGATCTGACTGCGAAGCTGCTCGGAGGCAGCCTGCGATTTAAAAAGCTCGTCGGCGATGTTGGCGGCGGTGAGAACGGCGGCGTCCGTGCGACCCACCTTGGAGCTTTTTAAAACTTCCTCCAGTTTCTCACTGACGTAGGAGCCGACTCTTTGCATGTAGGCGGCGGATTCCTCTGCCACAAACGTATAATCCTCCCCGCAGATGCTCATGACCACACGGTTTGCCATAAAAAAGTCCTCCCTTTCGGTTTTTTTGGCGGCAGGACATACGCCGCCTATTATCATAGTGGCAGTATACCATATTCCGGGGAACAGTGCCAGAAAAAAAGAGCGGGATTTCAAAAAAGTTCCCATGGGGACAGACCGTCGGGAACTTTTCGCCCCGGTACTTGTTCTTCCGGCAAAATTCGTGTAGAATAGGGACGATTCAAACGGGGAGGGAGGGCGAGAGATGGCAAGTGTGCTGATCGACACCGGCGACGGCAGCGTCACGGTCACGGGCCGCGCGGCAGCACGGCTTTTGGAGCGGGGCGACGGCGATGCGGCGCTTTTGTATCTGGCGCTGCTGCGACACAGCGGCACGGTCCCGCCCCGCTCGCTGGCTGGCGCTTTGCGCTGGGAGCGTCCCCGGATCGAGGCGGCGGAGCGCACGCTTCGGGAGCTGGGGCTCATTGCTCCGGCGGCAGAGGAAGCGCCTCCCGCGCCGGCGGACGAGCCGCCCGCTTACCCCCGGTCGGAGATTGCCGACCGGCTGGAGCAAAGCGGGGAATTTCGCAATCTCACCGGCGAGGTGGAGCGCAAGCTGGGCAAAAAGCTCACCACGCCGGATATCAGCGTTCTGCTGGGTCTGAACGACTATCTGGGCCTTCCGGCGGATGTGATTTACCTTCTGGTGTGCCACTGTGCCGAGCGGGTGGAGCGGCGCTACGGCCCCGGTCGTCGGCCCGGAATGAAGCAGATTGAAAAAGAGGGCTATTCTTGGGCGCGCCGGGGCATCGACACCCAGTCCGCCGCCGGGGAATACCTGAAAGCATACGCGCTGCGGCAGGCCGCGCTGCCCCGATATATGCGGGCGCTGCAACTGGGCGACCGCCCTGTCGCCCCGTCGGAGGAGCGGTATCTCGCCCAGTGGCAGGAGATGGGCTTCCCGCCGGAGAGCGTGGCGCTGGCCTATGACAAAACGGTTTTCAAGTGCCACGAGTTCAAGTGGGCGTACTGCAACGGAATTTTAAAGCGCTGGCACGAGTCCGGCGTCCACACGCCGGAGGAGATCCAAGCGGGCGACCGACCCGCCTCCCGGCAAAACCAGACCGTCCCCGGCGAAAAGCGGCCGGAGGATGTGGCCTGGATGAGAAAGTACATCCAACAGCGCAACAAGGAGGTGTGACCCCATGTCCTACGACGGCAGAATTCTGCATCGGGCGGTTTTGGAATACGAGCGGGAAAAAAATCGCAGGCAGGAGGAGTTTCAGACCCGGCGGGAGAAAATCTTTCGCCGTCAGCCCCGGCTCAAGGAGATCGACGGCGAGCTGCGCGCCACCATGAGCCGCATCATCGCCTCCGCGCTGCGCCGGGGCACGGACCCACGTCCGGCGGTGGAGGTTCTGCGGGATCAAAATCTCTCGCTCCAGCGGGAAAAGGCGGCGCTGCTGGAGAAAATGGGTCTGCCTGCGGACTGTCTGGAGGAAAAGCCCGCCTGTCCCCTCTGCGGCGACACCGGCTACCACGGCGGACAGGTCTGCCGCTGCCTGCGGACGTATTACGCCAAGGAGCAGAAAAAAGAGCTCTCCCGGATGCTGGATCTGGGCAGCCAGAGCTTTGAGACATTTTCGCTGGAGTGGTATTCCGATTCCTATAATTCCGCGCTGGGCATCTCCGCCCGGGAGAATATGGAGTGGGTCTATCGGACCTGCCGCCGCTATGCGGAGGAGTTTGGGCCGGACAGCGGCAATCTGCTGCTCTCGGGCGATCCGGGTCTTGGAAAGACGTTCCTCTCCGCTGCCATCGCCCGGGAGGTCAGCGGCGAGGGCTGGAGCGTGGTGTATGACACGGCCGCCCACGTGTTTGAGCGCTTTGAAAGTCAGAAATTCGGACGGGAGAGCGGGGAGAGCGCCGCCGGTGACGTGAGCCGGGTCATGACCTGCGATCTTTTGATCTTGGACGATCTGGGCACGGAGATGACCACCGCCTTTGTCCAAAGCGCCCTCTATCAGATCCTCAATGGTCGCCTGCTGGAGCGCCGGTCCACCATTTTGAACACAAACCTGAAAGCGGAGGAGCTGGGACGGCGCTATTCCCCCCAGATTGCCTCCCGCATCGAGGGAGAGTATCGCATCCTCCCGTTTTTCGGGGAGGATATCCGGCGGCTCAAGCGGGAGCGAAGCTGAAAAACGCGCGGGAGAACGACTGTCGTTCTCCCGCGTTTTGCGCTCAGGGCGTCTGGGGCGGGCGCTTCCAAAGCGCCACGGACAGCGCCGTCATTCCGGCTCCCAGCCCCAAAGAGAGCCAAAATCGCGGACTGCCGATGCGAAACAGGGCGCTTCCAAGCAGCGTGCTGACCGCCACTCGGGGCGCGCTGCCCCAAATTCCCGCGGCGTAGACCCGGGGAGAGATAAAAGCTCACCACATCGCCGGGCGGAGCGCCGGAGAGCCGCAGCAGGAACACAGAGCGACAATCCAGCGCCCGCTCCAGCGCCCGAAGAGCGGCATAGCGCTCTTGCAGCGCCGTGAGTTCCTCCCGGTTTCGCCGCCCCAGCAGATAGGGCAGCGTCTGGGCCAGCGCCGTGCCGAAAAGATTCACAAAAAGCGCCGCCGGATAGGGAAACAGCAGCCCGCCTGCCGCCGTCAGCGCCGAAAGAGGCACCGCCACAGAAAGACTTTTCACCCCATACAGCGCCCATAAACAGACGGCGGCTTTCGCGCTTTGCGCCGGGGACCAGCGGGCGATCGCCTCCGCCGTCAGCCATCCGCGCAGAGGCCAAAGGGCCACAGTGCCGACTGCCAGCAGCAAAAGAGGCAGCATCCAGCGCGTCCTTTTCAAATGCGATCCTCCCTTTTTTGGATGTAGTATGTGCAAAAAAGCAGGAAAAAGCGCGAAAGAACACAAAAAAATGAAAAGCAGGAGCGGTTTTTCATCGCTCCTGCTTTTTTTCGGTTGAAATGGCTTATGCCGCCGGGATTCCCGGCTCTTCGGTTGGGATGAGGAGAACGGGCGTTTCGCGGGGAATCTCCTCCCCTGCCTCTGCGGGCGCTGTCTCCGGCAGAGCGGGTCCCCGCAGGATGACCTTGTTGCGGGATTTATAGTTGCTCACGGCCTCCTGCTTGCTGGAAATGAGCGCCCCGCTTCCGTCATAGAGGTTGCGGAAGGTGCGGACCTTGTAGCCGGTGTAGGCCGTGGTTTTCACCTGTTCCGTGCCGGGCGCCAGCGTGGGGTCGTCCTCGTAAACCACCTCTGAGGGGGTGGTGGAGAGCACCTCGTTGGTCATTTTCACCGTCACGCCGTCGGACTTGGTGCCCAGCAGCTTCACCGTGAGATAGCCCTTGGAATAGCTGGTCACGACCTTGACGGGATAGTCGGTGTTGTTGGTAAAGCGGTAGTCCGGGCCACCCCAAGAGACGGTCGCGTCCATGCCCCAGTCGATGTAGGCGGGGACATAGCGGTGGGCGTAGCGCTCCGTGATCTCCAGATTGGACCGCAGGCAGGCTAAGTACAGCGTGGAGGAGGGCTGGCACACGCCGCCGCCGACCTCGTCCACCGTCTCGCCCTTGACATAGGCGGGCGCGGCCTGATAGCCCCGGGCAATCGTGCGCTGGCCCACGGTTTCGTTGTAGGAGAACACGTCGCCGGCGTTCAGCACCGTGCCGTTGAAGGCGGCGGAGGCCAGCTTCACGTTGGAGATGCGAGCTGCCGAGCCGCCCACGTGGGTGCGGCATTCGCCCAGTACGTCCCGGAACAAAACGCCCTTGAGAGCCTCCGCAGTCACGCGGGGATGCTCGATGGTGGCGGGGATGGAAACGCTCTCGCCGGGCTGGGCCGCGTCCAGCTTCTGCTGGGCGGCGGAGACGTCAAATTCCGCGCCCAAGCGCTCCGGCGTGATGGACTGGGTGGCGGCGTCATAGCCGGCGTTTTTGATCTCGCCGGAGACCTCGTCATAAAGCTCCTGCGCCGTGAGGACCTTGGCGGGAAGAATCTCGCACGAGAGCGTCACGTGGTAGTCCTCTTTGCAGTAGGTGGAAATATCGCGCAAAAGGGCAGAGAGCGCAAGCGCGTCCATGCTGCGACCGTCCTTGGCCTTGGTGATTTCCACGGTCTGGTCAACAATCGAAAAGGAGGTGTCTATCGCGGGCTGAAATAGCTGCTGGGAAAGCCGCTGCGCGGTCTTGTTCAACTGGCCTTCGTCCAGATCGGGCCAGTGCCAGCCGCCGGGAAAACGATGGGTCAGGAATTCGAGATACGTCCAGCCGTGCTTGAAAAAGCTGTCGCGCTTCAAGTCCTCAAACCAAAACTGCGCGTCTCCGCTGAAGCTCTCCGCGGTATAGCCCAGATCGGACAACGTCAGGGTAAGGAGTTGCTGATTGTCTGCATCGAACAGGGCAATCTCCTGAAGCGGCAGCTCCTGCTCCAGCTTTGATTGTGCCTGCTCCACGGTCAAGCCGCTCATGTCGATGCCGTTGATGGCATAGTTCGGATAAAAAACCGTCTGGGAAGCGGCGTATGCACAAAGACCCAAATAGGCCGCCAGCACCACGCCGAGGACAATTCCCGCGATCATCAGCGGCTTTTTGCTCCGGAATTTCAAGACCTGTTCGCCGTCCGGGCTCTGTACGGCAGCTTCGTTCGTCTGTTCCATGAAGCCCTCCTGTTGTTTGATATCGAGACAAGCTGTTATGCACAGCCTATGCTTCTTAGCTCCCATTCTAGCACACTTGTTTTGGGAAAAGCATTACAATCTCGTAACAACAGGCTGCTTTCAGGCTTTGTGGTGCTGTTTCGGGATGCGAATCGTGAGGAGAATGGTGTCCTCCGTCTCCTCCCGTTCCGTCCGGGCGTCCACCCCCGCGTCCCGAATCAGCCGCAGCCCCCGGTCCACGCTGTTTAAAAACAGACGCACGTCTTTGATGATAAAGGTCCTGCGTCCGGCAGGCGGCGTGGTTTGCAGCGCCAGAAGCCGCCGCTCCACGTACTGCTCCGACTG
>CAZKMN010000002.1:0-9141 GCA_964553905.1 uncultured Oscillibacter sp. | reverse complement strand
GCCACGTTCAGGGCGTGGGCGCTGATGTAATGGAGGGCGGCAAGCCGCTCGCGCTCGTCCTCCAGCCGCAAAAGGCACCGGGCGTGGCGCTCGGTCAGGCCGTTTGCCGTGAGCGCCTCCCGACAGGCGGGGGAGAGCCGCAAAAGCCGCAGCTTGTTGGCCACGGCGGAGGCGGAACGACCAAGCTGCGCCGCGGCTTCCTCCTGCGTCACGCCGGTTTGAGAAAGATAGGCCGCAATGGCCTCAGCTTCCTCCAGATAGTGCAGATCCCGCCGCTGCAAGTTCTCCACCAGCGCCAGCAGCGCGGCTGTGGGGTCGTCCGCCGCCGTCTCCAGACACGGCACGCGCTCCAACCCCGCCAGCTTCGCCGCCCGCAAGCGGCGCTCTCCGGCTACCAGCTCCCACGCCTCGCCCGCTCGCCGCACCGTCAGGGGTTGCAGGATGCCGTGGGCGCGGATGGACGCAGACAGCTCCCGCAGCCCGGCATCGTCAAAATCCTTTCGCGGTTGCATGGGGTTTGGCAGGATGTCCGCCGCGGGCAGCCATACAATCTGTGCGCCCTGATCCATGGGACCACCTCCTTTGTTTCTCCCTCATTGTACAGACCTTTTTCCAGAAAAGGAGAAGAATTCTGTCGAACTGCCGCCAAAGTGCAAAAAAAGTACGCGGCAACTGCCGCGTACCGAGAAATCAGTCTGCTTTTTTGGGAGGCGCTTCCTGTGCGGCAAAGGCCCGTCCGGGCTTTGTGGCGTGGAGAACCTTGACCGCAAGGGAGGTGACGGCCTGCAAAAACAGGGGAGAAAACGCCACCGGGAACATAACGTCGCCGGGAAAATACTGCCCGGCTAGCACCGCGCCTGCGGCGATGTTTCGCATCCCGCTGTTGAGGGACATGGTCAGCAGAGTGGGGAAGTCCACCTTCAAAAGCCGCCCGCACCAGTAGCCCAGAACAAATCCCAACAGGCACAGCGCAAAAACCACCGCCATCAAAACCACCAGCAACGGCGTGATGTTGCGTAAAAACGGGGCGCAGCCGGTGGCGTTGGCCAGCACGATTAAGAGCATGGACATCTTGGCGTAGGGCGAAAGGCGGGGCTTGAGGGTCGTGTCCACCCGCCCGCGGGTGGACTGGTAAAGCGCCATGGCTGCCAGCGCGGGGATCGCCACCATCACGAGAAGATCCCGCATCATGCCCCAGGTGTTGATCTTCACCACGGAGCCCACCAAAAGCCGCAGCGTCAGGGGCACGACCACCGGGGCGCAAAAGGTGTCCAGCAGCACCACGGAAAGGCACAGCGTCGTGTTGCCCCGCCCCATGGAAACCCACATCAGGGACGCCACGCCGGTTGGGACGGCGTATTCCAGCACCAGCCCCGTGGTGAAAAGGGGCGCGTCCGGGAACAGAAGCCTGCCTACCCCCAGCGTCAGCACGGGCATGAGCAGGTGGAGAATGAAAAAGACGGACACCACAGGCAGAGGATGCAAAATCACATCTCCCATTTCCCGAAAGCCGCCGCCGAGACTGTTGGCAAAGGTCATGAAGGCGAACAGCGCCACCGTCAGGCGATTGAGCGGGGAAAAGACCCCGGGAAAGGCCACGCCGACCACCACGCAGATCACGATCAAAAGCGCCATGTTCCGGCCCAGAAATCCGTCTAGTTTTTGCATTGGTTTCAAAAAAACGTCCTCATGTTTTCAAAGATAGGCCGCGCTCAGCGGCAGAGATAGGCAAACCAGCCCTCGGAGCTGTGGGTCTCCACAATCTCCAGCCCGGCTCCGCGCAGCGCCTGCGCCACCTCTTCGGCCCGGTCGTCGATGATGCCGGAGCAGAGGAAGAGGCCGCCCTCAGCCAGCAGCGGACGCACCGCCGGGGCGAGGCCGATGATGACGTCCGCCACGATGTTTGCCACCACCATATGATAGCCGCCCTTGCCGATTTGGGCTTGCAGGGCGGTGTCGGTCAGAATATCGCCCACCAAAACGGTGTAGCTGTCCTGCTCGATGTCGTTGAGCGCCGCGTTTTCATAGGCCACGTGCAGGCACTTGTCGTCAATGTCCACAGCCGTGGCGTGGGCAGCGCCCAGCCGCAGCGCCGCAATGGAGAGAATGCCGCTGCCGCAGCCCAGATCCAGCACCTGCTCGCCGCCGTGGATGTGCTGTTCCAGCGCGGTCAGGCACAGCCGGGTGGTGGCGTGGCTTCCGGTTCCGAAGGTCAGACCGGGGTCCAGAACGAGGGAGATGCGCCGTCCCTCCTCCATCAAAACCTCCTCGTCGGCCTGCATCCACTGGGGCACGACCAGCAGCCGCTGCCCGATCTCCATGGGCTTATAATACTGCTTCCAGTTGTTCTCCCAGTCGGCGTCCGCCAGCGTGTCCAGCGTCACCAGCAGCGTGCCGCAGTCGCTGCACGTCTTTTTCAGCTCGCTGAGAGCCACGCGCACCTCAGCCAGCTTGGAAAAGCCAGCCTCGCCCGTCTCCAGATAGAAGGTGATGCGGGAGCGACCGTGCATTTTTTGGGCCAGCTCCTCGTCCACGTAGTCCCAGCATTGATGGTTGTTTTCCAGAAAATCCTGAAATTCCGTCTCGTCGTCAATGACCACGTTGTCGATACCCAGCGTGGAGAGCGTCGCTTCCACGCTCTCAAGCCCGTCGTGCAGCGTGTCGACATGTACTTCCAGCCAATCCATACCCGTCACCTCTTACTTCCCACGAAAAACAGCGCAATGGTGCCGGGGCCGGAGTGATTGCCGATGACCGGTCCCACAAAATTCAGGGACACGTCCCGGTTTCCAAACCGGCGGTGGATCTCATCCGCCACCAGCAAAGCGTCGCCCTCGCAGTCGCCGTGGCTGATAAACACGGTGCCGTGGGCGGGGTCCAGCGCGGTTTTTTCCATCTCGTCCACCAGCGCGGAGAGAGAGGACTTGCGCCCCCGGGCTTTGCTCACGGGGACCAGATGCCCGCCGTCGTCCACGTGCATGACGGGCTTGATGGCAAGCATGGTGCCAAAAAGCGCCGTGGCGGCGCTGATGCGCCCGCCCCGCTTGAGGTGGTTCAGATCGTCCACGGTGAACCAGTGGCAGATCTTGCCCTTTGTCTCCTCGGCAAAGGTGTAGACCTCTTCCAGCGTCTTGCCCTTGCGCTTTTCCTGCGCGCAGAGATAGACCAAAAGCCCCTGCCCCAAAGACGCGCACAGCGAGTCCACCACAAAGATTTTGGCCTCTGGGAACTCGTCGCGCAAATCGTTTGCGGCAATGGAGGCGGACTGATAGGTGGTGGAGAGGGCGGAGGAAAAGTTGATGCACAGCAGATCCTTGCCCGCTTCCAGATGCGCGCGCATGGCGGCTTCAAATTCCCCCACGCTCACGGCGGCGGTGGTGGCGGCTTCTCCCTGCCGAATGCGGGCGTAAAACGACTCAAAGCCGATATCCCGCCCGTCCAGATAGTTGTGATAAAGCTGACCGCCCATCTGTAAGCTCAGGGGCAAAACCTCCAGCTCCAGCTCTCTGGCCATTTTGTCGGTCAAATCGCAGCAGCTGTCTGTCAGGATGACAAAATCACGCATGACTTACTCCTTCTCCTTTTTCCCCTTGCGGGATGCTTTGGCGCCCTCGGCGCTCTCTTGTTTTTGCTGGCGCAGCAGGGATACATAGCGGCTGCTGGCAATGCCGGCGGCGTAGCTGATCAGGGCGAAGTGGATGGCGGCGTCGGCCAGCTCGTCGTCTCCGGTGCGCTCTTCCATCTCTTGGGCGGTGAGATCCAGAGCCTTATCCAAGCTGGCGCAAAAGGCGGCGTATCCGTCCGGCACGCCCCGATCGCTGCGGAGCTCCTCCTGAATTAAAAGATCCATATCCCGGGTGGACATGACCCGCTTTAAAACACAGATGGCGGTGAGATAGGCCAGATGCTCCCGCCCGTATTTCTTCCCGGTCGCCCGGGGCACCAGCCCGCTTTTGGTATAGTTATTCACCATGGCGGCAGTCAGGCCGTCGTCCTCGTCAAACCGGATCACCTGCCGGTCCATGTAGGACAGCACCTGATCCATATAAAGCGCAAAATCCGGGAGCTGCTCCCACTCCACGGGCCGCTGCGTTTGCAGACGCTCCCGGAGAACGGACAGATCGTACATGGATCGTTCCTCCTTACAGAAAATTTTGGTACCTTGGTAGTATACCACGCGCATGTAATTCTGTAAATCGGATTTTGCGGCTGTGAGAACCAGATTGCACTTTTCTTTATTTTCCTACGCAGAATCGGGCAAAAATCCGGGAGACGATCTCCTCCCGGGCGGTTTTGCCTGTCAGCTCACCCAAGGCGTCCAGCGCCTCCTCCACGTCCGTCAGCACCGCGTCCGGCGTGAGCCCGCTTTGCAAAGCGCCCTTGGCCCGGGCAATGGCGATCTGCGCCCGCCGGGCGGCGTCCTGCTGGCGCTCGCCGGTGAGAATTTCTCCCGGCGGCGTGTCCCCGGCGGGAAAGAGCGCGGAAACGGCCCGCTCCAGAGAGAAGACGTTTCCCGTCAGCGCGCTGACCTCCACCATGGCGTTGGGCCGGGGCAGGTCATGGGAAAGCTGGAAGATCGTCCCGCTGCCCGTAAGATCCTGCTTGCTGCTGACAAAAATCCACCGGGGGCATCGGGCGGCCAGACGCAAAACCTCCCCGTCCTCCTCCGTGAACGGGCGGGAGCCGTCCACCACAGCCAGCGCCAGCTCGGCTGTTTCCACGGCGGAGCGGGAGCGCTCCACGCCCAGCTTTTCCACCGTGTCGTCCGTCTCGTGAATACCGGCGGTGTCGATCAGCCGCAGCAATACCCCGCCGCACACCACGCTCTCCTCCACGGTGTCCCGGGTGGTGCCCGGAATGTCGGTGACGATGGCGCGGTCATACCCCGCCAAGGCGTTCAGCAGGGAGGATTTTCCGGCGTTGGGCCGACCGATGATGGCGGTGCGTACGCCGTTTTTCAGCACCCGCCCCCGCTGGCAGGTGGACAGCAGCCGCCGCAGCGTCTCGTCCGAGGTCGCCAGCGCGCCGGTGATCTCCGAGAGCTCCAAATCCTGAATGTCCTCGTCCGGGTAGTCCACGACCGCGTAAAACCGGGCGGAAATTTCCAGCAGCCGGTCATAAATCGTCTCAAAATCCCGGCGCAGGGTGCCGTCCAGTTGGGCGGCGGCATTTTTGGCGGCCTGAGCCGTCTCCGCGTCAATGAGATCCACCACGGCCTCCGCCTGCGTCAGATCCAGACGTCCGTTCAAAAAGGCCCGCTTGGTAAATTCTCCGGCCTTGGCCTGTCGAGCTCCAGCGGCAAACAGCGCCAAAAGCAGCTCCCGCAGCACCACGGGGGAGCCGTGGCAGTGGAATTCGGCGGAATCCTCGCCGGTGTAACTGTGGGGTCCGGGGAAGCGGACGGCAAGACCCCGGTCGATGCACTGGCCCTGAGCGTCCAACATCTCGCCCAAAAGCATGGTCCGGGCGGCTTGCGCGGCAAAAGGCTTGCCGTTTCCCGCGGAAAACACCCGGTCGCACAGGGCGAAGCAGCCCTCGCCGGACACGCGGACGATGCCGATGGCGGTGGCGGCGGCACCGGTGGCAATGGCAGCAATACAGTCCATGAAATCGGCTCCTCTCAAAAATCAGCGGGTGTGGGGCGGCAAAAAGCGACCCGGAACACTGCCTGCTTTCATAAAAATTCGGGGCGGGCTGATGCCCGCCCCGAAAGGTTTGCAAACTTTGGGTTACTTCACGCGCTCGCCGGCGGCTTCCTTAGCCTCGATCTCCTTGACCGCGTCCTTATGGGAGAGGTTCACGCGGCCCTTTTCGTCGATCTCGGTGACCTTGACCCACATCATGTCGCCGATCTTGCAGGCGTCCTCCACCTTTTCGATGCGGTGGTCGGCCAGCTTGGAGATGTGGACCAGACCGTCCTTGCCGGGAGCCAGCTCCACAAAGGCGCCGAAGGTCATGAGCCGCACCACACGACCGTAGTACAGGCTGCCCACCTCGGGCACGAACACGATGTCGTCAATGCACTTCTTGGCAGCGTCGCAGGAGGCGCCGTCCACGCCGGCAATGAAGATGGAGCCATCGTCGTTGATGTCGATCTTCGCGCCGGTGTCGGCCACGATCTTCTGGATGACCTTGCCGCCGGAGCCGATCACTTCCCGGATGCGGGAGGGATCGATGTGCATGGTCAGCATCTTGGGAGCGTACTTGCTCACTTCCTTGCGGGGCTCAGCGATACAAGGCAGCATGATCTGGTCGAGAATCTGGCAGCGGGCGTCATAGGTGATGTCCAGTGCGTTTTTGATGATCTCCATGGTCAGACCGTCGTTTTTCAGATCCATCTGGATGGCGGTGATACCCTTTTTGGTACCGGCGACCTTAAAGTCCATCTCGCCGTGGAAATCCTCCACGCCCTGAATGTCGATAAAGGTGGTGAAGCCGCCGTTGTCGTCTTGAATGAGGCCGCAGGAGATGCCAGCCACGGGGGCCTTGATGGGCACGCCTGCATCCATCAGCGCCAGCGTGCTGCCGCAGATGGAGCCCTGAGAGGTGGAGCCGTTGGAGGAGACCACTTCACTCACGACACGGATGGCATACGGGAACTCTTCCACGGAGGGCAGCACGGGCAGCAAGGCCCGCTCAGCCAGAGCGCCGTGGCCGATCTCACGCCGACCGGGAGAGCGGGCGGGCTTGGCCTCGCCCACGGAGTAGCCGGGGAAGTTGTAATGGTGCATATAGCGCTTTTCCGTCTCTTCCCAGATGGTGTCCATCTTCTGGTTGGCGGAGAGTGTGTCCAGCGTGCAGGCGGAAAGCACCTGTGTCTGACCGCGGGTAAAGAGGCCGGAGCCGTGGACCCGGGGCAGCAGACCCACCTCGGCAGAGAGGGGACGGATCTCGTTTTTCTGGCGGCCATCCACACGGTGACCCTCCAGCAGCCAAGCCTTGACGATCTTCTTCTGGAACTTGTAGGTGATCTCGTCGAGGTACTGATCCATGTTGGGATAGTCCTCCAAAAACAGCTCGTGCCACTTTTCGATGAGCTGATTCCAGCGGGATTCCCGGACGTTTTTGTCGTCGGTGTCCATGGCGGCCTTTGCGTCGTCCATGGTGGCGGAGACGATCTTTTCAAAGAGCTCCTCGTTGAAGTCGGCGTGGGGATAGTCGAACTTGCTCTTGCCGATCTCGGAGACCATCTGGTTGATGAGCGCGATCTGCTTCTGGTTTTCCTCGTGGGCCATGCGGATGGCTTCAAACATGGTGTCGTTGTCCACCTCGCTGGCGCCGGCCTCGATCATGACGACCTTTTCGCCGGTGGAGACGACGGTCACGTCCAGCTCGCTGACCTTGCGCTGTTCAGCGTTGGGGTTCAGCACCAGCTTGCCGTCCACCAGACCCACCTTCAGCGCGCCAACAGGCCCGTTCCAAGGAATGTCGGAAATGGCCAGCGCGGCGGAGGTGCCGATCAGGGCCGCAATCTCGGGAGAGCAGTCGTGATCCACGCTCATGACGGTGGCCATGATGGAAACGTCATTGCGGAAGTCGTGGGGGAACAGGGGGCGAATGGGCCGGTCGATGACGCGGCTGGTCAAAACGCCCTTTTCGCCGGGGCGGCCCTCGCGGCGGTTGAAGGAGCCGGGGATGCGGCCCACGGAGTACATCTTCTCCTCAAAGTCCACGCTCAGGGGGAAGAAGTCGATGCCGTCCCGGGGACGGGCGGAGGCGGTGGCGCACACCAGCACGCGGGTGTCGCCGTAGCCGACCATCACGGCGGCGTTTGCCAGCTCAGCCAGCTTGCCGACCTCCAGTGTCAGGGGGCGACCGGCCAGCTCCATCTCGTATTTACGATAATGGGGGTACGTTCTTTGCGTAATAATGGTTGACATGATAATCTCCTTTTCAAGTCGATTTCCGCACACGCCGAACCAGTTAGCACTTGAAGCGGCGTCTGATGGGTCGGGCGCTCCTTCAACTGCTAAAAGATCGTGTCGCGGGCGGAGGATGGGGGGGTATGAAAGAAAGGACGGTGCAGACTTGCTACACCGCCCTCATTTCAACAATTACTTCCGGATACCCAGCTTGGCGATGAGGGCACGATAGCGCTCAATGTCCTTCTTTTGCAGGTAGTCCAGCAGGTTGCGCCGCTTACCGACCATTTTCAAAAGGCCGCGGTTGGAGTGCTTGTCCTGAGGATTGGCGCGCATATGCTCGGTGAGCTGGTTGATCCGCTCGGTGAGAATGGCGACCTGAACCTCGGGAGAGCCGGTGTCCGTGGCATGGGTACGGTTTTCGGTGATGATGTCGGTTTTTTGTTCTTTGCGAAGCATAATAAAAGTTCCACCTTTCAAAAATTCCCCACAGGGCTGCGCTCTGGGCCGGTGAAAGTCCGCAAAACGAAGCTCTGGGGCGATCCGCACGGTTTACGTGCTGTACGAGCATATCATAAATCCTGCCAAATGTAAAGGGGAATTTCCCGTTTTTCGGGACTTTTTCCGGCGGTTGCGCCGCCTTGGACCACAAAAAATCGGACTTGACAGGGGGAAGGCCCCGTGGTAGAGTATCTGTACTAGTACAGTTAATACAGTTGCGCCGCGGTGAACCGGGCGCAGAAGGGAAGGTGAGAAGATGATCAGCCTGAATTACCGGGATTCCCGCCCGATCTATGAGCAGATCAAAGACGGCTTGCGGAAACTGATCGTCACCGGCGCGCTGCAAAGCGATGAAAAGCTCCCATCGGTGCGCTCGCTGGCCGGCCAGCTTGCCATCAATCCCAACACCATCCAGCGGGCCTATAACGAGTTGGAGGGCGAGGGGTATATCTATTCCGTTCCGGGCAAGGGCAGCTTTGCCGCGGGGAATGCCGGGGCGGATGCCGCGCGAAAGCAGGAGCTTTTTGCCAAGGTGCGGGAACTGTTGTCGGAGCTGCGCTTTCTGGGCGTCACGCAGGAAGAGCTTTCGGCGCTTGTAAAGGAGGGACAGCTATGATTGAAATCAGCGGCGCCGTCAAACGGTTTGACGGCTTTGCGGCGCTAAGCGGCGCCACGCTGCGGGTGCCTGCGGGCAGTGTTTACGGGCTGGTGGGCCCCAACGGTGCGGGAAAATCCACGCTCATCCGCTGCATGACGGGCATTTACCGGCAGGATGAAG
>CAZKMN010000001.1:13532-37718 GCA_964553905.1 uncultured Oscillibacter sp. | reverse complement strand
CAAAATAGACGGCATATCCGTCTTTCGCAGGACATACAGTCCCGGGCGGGCAATGACGCCGTTATTTTTGGTGCCCGCCGTCTCTGAAACTGCGTCCGCCACCTGCTGGGCAAGCCAGTTGGCCTGCGTACCCAATTGATACACCAGAACCTCCGTGCCGTTTGCCTTCGGATTGGTACTGGCATTGGCATGGATGCTGATAAAATAATCTGCGGGCCACTGATTGGCCATCTGCACCCGCCGCATGAGGCTGGTGGCGTTGCTGGTTCCCAGCACAGTCTCCGGCGTTGGACGGGACAAGCGTACCGCAAAGCGCCCGTCCTCCTCCAAAAGCTTTGCCAACTCCACCCCCACCTCATAGGTGATATCCTGCTCCTCCTGCCCATACCAGGAAGCTCCCGTATTGGGGTATCCCGTTGGGTTATGCCCCTGATCGATAAAAATTTGAATCGCCATCACGCATCGCACCTCCCCGGTATTCTATGTCGTCTCTCCGTGGGCGGTCACTTGTTCACGAAAATTTAACCGCAGACACGTGGGAAAGAGCATAGACGGGGTTTTCGGCACATGCTATACTAAATCCAAGAATTTCGCCGGGGCTTTTCTCCGGCGCACATTTGAAAAGGAGCTCCACCAATGATTTGGAAAAAAATTGATCGCACCCTTTGGGCTAGGGAAGAGGCTTTCGTCCACTTTTCCTCCGATTTGCCCTGCACATACAGCCTCACCGCCAAGCTGGACATCACGCCGCTGCGTCAGGCCGGGCTTCGGCTGTATCCCGCCATGCTGCACGCGCTTTCCACCGTGGTCAATCGGCACGAGGAATTTCGCACCGCGCTGGATTCCGATGGAAATCCCGGCGTTTTTCAGGAGCTCTGGCCCTCCTACACCATCTTCCACCCGGATTCCGAGACTTTTTCCAACCTTTGGACCCGGTACGAGCCAGAGTATGCCGCGTTTCTTGCCGGTTTTGAGCGAGATCTCGCGCAATACGGTGAGGAAAAAGGGCTCCTCGGCAAGCCGAATCCTCCGGCGAACACGTTCCCCGTCTCCATGCTGCCTTGGATCGGATTTGAGGGCTTCAATCTGAATCTGCAAAAGGGCTACGACTATCTGCTTCCCATTTTTACCATGGGAAAATTTGATGAACGCAACGGGAAAACGCTGCTTCCTCTGGCCGTTCAGGTCCATCACGCGGTCTGCGACGGCTTTCACCTGTCCCGTTTTTTAGAAGAACTGCAAGCCCTGCTTTTTCAGCAGGGACAAGAAAAGGAGCTTTGATATGGAATTTGTAGATGTAGGAAGCCTGATTCGGAATCTGAATCCCGTGAACGGCTGCACCATCGGATGCCCTTATTGCTACGCCAAGCGGATCAACAACCGCTTTCACATCACACCTGTGTGGGAAGAGCCGCAGTTTATAGAGTCGCGGCTCAAGCGCATCCACACCAAAACCCCAAATAACTACCTCATGACCAGCATGAGCGATTTTTCCGACTGGAAGGAGCTCTGGCGCGACCGGGTTTTCGCGGAGCTGGAGCAAAATCCGCAGCACCGTTACCTCTTTCTGACCAAGCGCCCCGAGCGGATCGACTTTCAAACGGAGCTCTCCACGGTCTGGATGGGCGTGACCATTACATCGGCCGGAGAAACCGCCCGCATCGACGCGATGCGTCGCAACATAAAAGCCCAGCACTACTTTGTCACCCTTGAGCCCCTGTTCACCGCCATCCCGCAACTGGATCTGGAGGGCATCGGATGGATCGTTCTCGGCACGGAAACCGGAAACCGAAAAGGAAAGATCAAGGCGGAAAAAGAGTGGATTCTGGAAATTGCGGAAAAGGCACAGGCGCGGAAAATCCCCGTATTTATGAAAAAAGCGCTCTGCGACATCGTGGGTGAGGAGCACATGCTCCAAGAGCTCCCTGCTGATTTTGTGGTATAATAACCGCTGAAATGATAAAAAAAGCCGCAGGACCGACATCTTGTCGGTCCTGCGGCTTTTAGGTTCAAGGTAAGTATGAAATGTCCACTGGAGGGAGTTTCCAGTCAGATTAGATCAGGGTATCGAGGACCATCTTCAGGTCGGCAATGATGTCCTCGGGATCTTCCAGACCAACACTGATGCGGACCAGACCCTCGGAGATACCAGCCATAGCCAGCTCCTCAGAGGTGTAGGTGGAGTGGGTCATGGAAGCGGGATGCTCGACCAGAGTCTCAGCATCGCCCAGAGAAACAGCGATGGTGCACAGCTCCAGCTTGTTCAAAGCGGCAGCGGTGGCAACCTTGTCGGCCTTAAGCTCGATGGACATCATGCCGCCGAATTTTCTCATCTGCTTCTTGGCGACTTCATAACCCTCGAAATCTTCCAGACCGGGATAGTAGACCTTGTCAACTGCGGGATGCTCATGCAGGAACTCGGCAACCTTCATGGCGTTGGCGCAGTGGCGCTCCATGCGGATATCCAGAGTCTTGAGACCACGTGCAATCAGGAAGGCATTGAACGGGCTCATGACGGCACCGGTCATATCCTTCAGGCCGAACATACGGCACTGGCCGATGAACTCTGCGTTGCTGATGATGAAGCCCGCGATGACGTCGCCGTGGCCGTTGATGTACTTGGTAGCGCTGTGGACCACAACGTCTGCACCCAGAGACAGGGGACGCTGCAGATAGGGAGAGCAGAAGGTGTTATCCACGATCACGCGGATCTCGGGATTGTAAGCGTGGGCAGCAGCAGCGACGGCGGCAATGTCCACAACCTTCAAAGTGGGGTTGCAGGGAGTCTCAAAATAGACAACCTTGGTCTTGGGAGAGAGAGCCTTCTTCAGGTTCTCAACGTCGACCATGTCGATGAACTTCACGTCCACGCCGAACTTGCTGATGCCGTGGTTCAGCAGAGCGTAAGTGCAGCCATACAGGGTGTCGCTGGCAACGATCTCATCGCCGGCCACAACGCTGGACCACAGAGCGGAAGAAATGGCACCCATGCCGGAAGCGGTAGCCAGAGCTGCCTCGCCGCCTTCCAAAGAAGCCAGCTTTTCCTCGACCTGAGTCAAAGAGGGGTTGCCGAGGCGAGAATAGATGTAGCCGCCCTCTTTACCTGCAAAACGAGCGCCGCCCTGCTCGACCGTCTCAAACTCAAAGGTGGAAGTCTGATAAATCGGCGTGCACAAGGAACCGTTGGAATCCTTATACTTACCGGCGTGGATCTGACGAGTGGCGAAGCCCAATTCTTTGTTCATGTTCATGTGTTTCTAGCCTTCCTTTCTTCTCCGGCCCATCGGTGTCATCCACCGGTGGAAATTTTTTCTGTTATTGTTTTTTCGCTATCAAGCTGTGGTTTACATTTGAATGACAGGTTGAGAGAGAGATGAGAGATAACGTACGAATTCAGCATTTTTTGTGGGCATGTTGACTATAAACCAGCGATCACTGACGCCGTTTCTTATCAACTTCTATACTAACAATAGCACATCTCTCACGAATGTGTTAGTACACCTTTTTTTGAATCTGTTCACAGTTTTTTCAATAGCAGTTTGACATTCCCCTTTTTTCGCCTTATAATGAAGAAAACAGACATCAATTATTATGAGGGGGACCATTATGACCTTTCAACAGTTGGTTTATGTAGCGGAAATTTCAAAATGCGGTTCGATCAACAAAGCGGCCCACAAGCTGTTTCTCTCTCAATCCGGTATTTCTACGGCAGTTCGGGAGCTGGAAGAGGAACTTGGCATTCGTTTTTTCGTTCGCAGCAACCGGGGCGTGGAATTCACGCCGGAGGGCAAGGAATTCCTCAGCTACGCGCTCTCCCTGTTGGAACAGAAGAAGCGGATTGAAAGTCTGTACGGCGAGGCCCGCAACACCAGCGCTCCTGTTCGGTTTTCCGTCTCCACCCAGCGCTATCCCTTCACGGAGGATGCGTTCTTGCGGATGCTGCAAGTTTCGGAGGACAACCGCTATCTCTTTGCCATTAAAGAAACGGGCATGGACGCGGTGATCGACGATGTATACGACCACCGTGCGGATATCGGCGTTATTTTTTTGACGGAGCTGACGGAAAAAATCATCCGCCGTCTACTGGACGCCCGGGATTTGGATTTCCACGAAATCGCCGCCGTGTCCCCCTGTATCTACGTACGAAAGGGGCATCCCCTGGCGGAGCTGGACGCCGTTTCAGAGGCGGACCTCGCAGGGTATCCTTACCTCTCCTTTGAACACGATCAGGGCGTGGCGTCAGACTTTTCAGAGGAATACCAGATCATGTCCCTCAAAAAGCCCGCCAAATGCATCAGCGTCAACAACCGCGCCACCGTCATGCATGTTCTGGCTCGCACCGATGCCTTCACCACCGGAAGCGGCCTTTTGGTAGAGCACCTGACGGATCAGGCCGTTGTTACCGTCCCGCTGGCCGGAAAAACCTGCATTCGGCTGGGATGGATCGTCCCCAGAAACAATAAGCTCACGCCGAAGGTGGAGCAGTTTGTCTCGCTGCTCAAGCAATCCGTGGAGGATTCCATTCGCTTTACAGAGGAGCTTCATCGCTCTTTGGGGTGCGGGGAATAAGCACCGGCTCTCGCAACAAGCACCGGCTCTCGCAACAAGCACCGGCCCCCACGAGAAGCACCAATTCTCAACTTTTCTCAAAAAAAAGCACCGGCCATTTGGCCGGTGCTTTTTCAATACCATTAAACTTCAGCAGAGCTCTGGCTTTCCGTAGCCATGAGGGCCTTCTTGGCCTCCACGCCGGATTCCGCCACGTCGTACTCCCAGTTCCAGGGGTCCTTGCGGCAGATGCCGTCTGCAAAGGGGATGTAGATGGACGCGATACCCACGGCAGCCAGAATCCAGCAATACCACAGGTTGGGAATGATATCGGTGGGGTTCATGGCAATGCCGTACTCCGAGGTCAACGCCGCGGCAACCAGCAGCTGAGCGCCGTAGGGGATCATGCCCTGCAACACGCAGGAGAACACGTCCAGCAAAGATGCGGTACGGCGAGGATCAACCTTGTACTCGTGGCTGATATCCTTTGCCATGCTGCCGCTGAGGACGATGGCCACAGTGTTGTTGGCAGTTGCACAGTCGGCCAGAGACACGAGAGCGGAGATGCCCACCTGAGCGGACTTGTTGCCCTTCATGATGGCGCGCAGCTTGTGGATCAGCCAAGTGATACCACCGTTATGCGTGACCATTTCAGACATACCGCCGCAGAACAGGGTCAGGAAGAACACTTCGTTCATGCCGGTAAAGCCGCTCCAGATGTTCTGAGCAAAGCCAAAAATATCCAGAGAACCGGTAGCCATGCCAACACCGCCGGCCACAAAAATGCCGAGGGTCAGCACCAGAAACACATTCATGCCAACCAGAGCCAGAATCAGAACCAGCACATAAGGAACAACCTTGATGATGCTGTATTCCAGCACGCCCATCTCGGGCATGGCGTCGGGACGGCCCACAAACAGCAGCACCACGATGGTGATGATGGCGGCGGGCGCTGCGATGAACAGGTTCACGCGGAACTTATCCTTCATTTCGCAGCCCTGGCTACGGGTAGCAGCGATGGTGGTATCGGAAATCATGGACAGGTTATCGCCAAACATGGCACCGCCCACGCAGGCACCGACCATCAGGGGAATGCTCAAGCCACCCTTGTCGGCCACACCGACAGCGATGGGAACGATAGCGCCGATGGTGCCCATGGAAGTACCGGTAGCCGTGCCCATGAATGCGGAGATAATGAACACGCCGGCAGCCAGAAACTGAACGGGGATCAGGGACAGGCCCATGTTGACGGTCGCGTCACGACCACCCATGGCAGCAGCCACGCCGGAGAACGCGCCGGCCAGCAGATAAATCATCAGCATGGTCAAAACGTCTTCGTTGGCAGCGCCCTTGGCGAAAATCTTGAAGCGCTCGTTGACGCCGCCCTTGGTCATCAGGAATGCGACCAGCAGCGCGATGAACATTGCGGTGACAGACGGGAATTGATAGAATGCCATGTCAACGCCTTGGGATTGGAGCACCAGACCGGCTCCCAGGTAGATCACAACGAATACCAGGAACGGAATTAGCGCGAAGCCATTGCCTTTCTTGTCCAGGGTATGATCCATAACTATTTTCCTCCTCTTTTCTGTGTCCGTTTGCCGTTGTACGCCTCTCTTCGTCCTATTACACAAATTTGGATTGCCAGACTCTCTCTTCTCTGTGTAAAAGTATATCATCTTCTGCTCCGATTTGCTAATACTGATCTCATATAATCAGTTATAGTTTTTTTCGATAACATCACAACTTGGCTTTTTCAGGGTTTTGCAACCTTTTAAATAGGATTGACTTTTTTTTCACTTTCCGCTATGATTCGGTTACATGGCATTTTTGTTTCAAAATCCAGAAAGGAGCCCCTTTTTATGCCTACGATCGATCTTTCTGCGCTGTTAAACCGTTCTGCGGGATCCGGAAAAACCATTGGAGATTTTCTGTATGCCGGCGCTTTACTGCTGCTTTCGCTTTTGGCCATCCGCCTTTTGATGAAGCTGATGCACAAGCTTTTGTCCAAGTCAAAGCTGGACGAGCGCGTGCGGAAATACCTGCTTGCCGGGATCAAATTGGTGCTCTACGTCATCGCCGGACTGATCGTGGTGGACAGTCTTGGCATTCCCGTGACCTCGCTGGTGGCGCTTTTATCGGTCGGCTCTCTGGGCATTACGCTGGCTGCCGAGGATGTTTTGGGCAACGTGGCCGGCGGACTTGTGATCCTCTCCTCCCGGCCCTTTACGCTGGGGGATTACATTGAAGTTTCCGGCACCTCCGGCACAGTGGAGGAAATTACTTTGAATCACACCAAGCTCGTGACCATGGACGGCCTTCTGGTCATGCTGCCCAACAAGGAGCTTGCCAACTCCCAGTTGACAAACTACACCGTCCTTGGTCGCAGACGGATCAAAAAGGTAATCACCGCCTCCTACGATGCGCCCACAGACACTGTAAAGGCCGCATGTCGGCAGGCGTTAGCCGCTACGGAGCATATTTTATCCACGCCGGAGCCCAGCGTCTATCTCACCGATTATGGCCCCAGCTCCATTGAGTACTCCGTGTTTTGCTGGGCAACGCCGGAGCACTACTGGGACGTATTTCTCTCGCTAGGTGAGCATCTGCGGGATACGTTTGCCGCAAACGGCGTGGAGATGACCTATGACCACCTGAATGTCCATCTGGTACAGCCGGCGGAAAAATGACCGGTTTCCAATAGAATTCCCGTTTTTTCGATAAAAAGGCCCACGAACGCTTTTCCGTTCGTGGGCCTTTTGTTTTTAGATTCGTTCCGCCGGAGAGCCGTTTACGTGCCGCTTCCCGTGGGCAGCGGTTTTTCGGCATCGTCCGTCCCGGTCTGGGCCGGAGCGGTTTCAAAGGTGAGATTCGTGGCGGGCAGGATTCCCCGCTGAGGCAGCATGTCATCGGAGAGGAGATACCCATATTGCACGGCGTCGCCGACGTTCAAAAGCGCCGCCTCGGGCATTTTCTCCGCAGAGAAGTCAAAGAACACGCTGCCGTCCTCCATGCGGAAATAGTAGTGGGTATTGCCGCCGATCACAGCGGTGCGGATCTCCGCAATCACGCCGTTGGCCTGATGGCTTTCGCCGGGTGTGACCGTGGTTTCGCTGCTGTCGATCAGGTTGCTGCCAGCCAGCATCTGGCGGTAATTGGTCTCGCAAGCGGCGACGGTCTGACCGGTTGCCACGATCTGGTACTGCTCCACATTGACCATGGCATACATTTTCACCAATCCCGCCGCATCCTTCAGCGCCAGAAAATAGGTGGGTTGATCGGCCAGATTCAAAAGCAGCGGGAAGGTGGCGTCGTAGCTCATCTGCTGGACCTGACCCTCGGCAGAGCGCTGGGCGGATTCCTCCGTAGCGCCGGCGATGGAATAGAACTTCGTCTCCTTTGTGCGCTGATTGCTGAGCAAAAAGCCGATGTTGGACTGGTCGGAGGTGACAGAAGTCACGCCGGTATACATATAGACGTCATTGCCGATGGCAATATAGTTGTAGCCGTAAGTCGTCTCGGTCACGTCCCGCTGTCCCAACACAGAGTTGAAAAAGCCGTTGCGATACAGTCCGTAATAATCATACTGCTGCATGATGAGGTCTGCCACATACACCTGATCCACCCAAGTAGGGACCTCTTCATAATACTGGCTCTCGCCGGTGATGGCATTGACCAGAACGGCGCCTTCAATATCCGTGCCGCCGAAGAGGCCGATGGTCTTGGTCATCCGGGGGCATATCCAATAGGGGACACCCTCCTCATCGATCTCAAAGACCGGCTTGCTGAACATCATGGTGGGATAATTGAACCGCAGATGGCGATAGAGGTTCCGACCGAAATGCTCTGCCGTGGTGTACTTCATGCCTTCGTCCAGACGCACCACCTGCACATCCTGCGTCACCATGTCCACGATCAAATAGGCGGGAAGTCCGGCGGTGCGGTTGGTGAACCATTTAATAAGGTCCGCATAGCCAAGAGACGTGACCCGCACAGGGCGGCCCTGATAGTTGATCTGGGTATAATCGTCCAGCACCTCGAACTGGGAGACCATGTCAGCCAACTCGCCCAGCTTCCGGCTGCCCAGCCGTTTGGCGGAATCCCGATCCAGCATGGGGATCTGGTCGTAGGAAATCTCCTCCACCTCGGCGGCAAAATCTCCCGTCTCCACAGGCAAAAGCTGACTGTAACTGTTGGCGCGAAGCACCACCCAAGAGCTGATAGCGCCAATGGCAATCGCCGCGATCAACACGATGACCACCAAAAAAGGCAGCAGGCATTGCTTTTTTACAAAGCCCACATAGCCCTTGATCCCCTCGCCCTGAAAGCCGGAGGTCACCACCGCGCAGACGCAGTACACCGCGCAAATCAAAAAGGCAAACACGTAAAATTCTTCGGCATGGAAATTCAGCGCAGGCAGCTCCAGATAGAAATACCCCAGTGCAAACACCAACGTGACGCCCAGATTAATCAGCGTCCGGGTGAACGCGTTTCCAATGGCCTTGCGGGGTTTGCGCTCCCGTTTAGGCGGCGGGGTGAACCCCTCTCCTCCTGAAAAACCACCGGGTTGAAAATCGCCGAAATGAAATGAAAACGGCATAATAGGCTCCTTCCTCTTTCTCGGAATCATTTGCTGTCTTATTTTACAGGAAATTTATGAACAAATCAAGTTTATGAAAAACAGCCCGCCGGAGGGGAAAACGCCTCCGGCGGGCTGTTTGGCCGCCGTATTATTTTTTCACACAAAGCTGATCGTTTTCCACGGTCAGCTTGGCAGTATCTCCGGCGGTCAGCGTGCCGTCCAGCATCCGCTCCGCCACGGCGTCCTCCACCTTGCTTTGCAGGCAGCGCCGCAGAGGACGGGCGCCGTATTTCGGGTCAAAGCCCTCACGGGCCAGCTCTGCCACTGCCTCTTCGCTGGCGTCCAGACAGATGCCCATAGCCGCCATGCGACTAGAGACCGTCTTGAGCATCCGGCGCGCCACCTCTTGGATGTCCTCCTGCGTGAGTGCACGAAAGACGATGATATCGTCGATCCGGTTCAGAAATTCCGGACGGAAGGTCGTACGAAGCTCAGAGAGAACCGTCTCTTTGGCCCGGGCAAACGCGGCGTCCGCGTCCGTCTCCGTCTCGTGATGCTCTGCGGAGAAGCCCAGCTTGCTGCCCGCCGCCGTCAGGCTCTTTGCGCCCACGTTGCTGGTCATCACGATCACGGTGTTTTTAAAATCTACGGTGCGGCCCTGAGAATCCGTAATGCGGCCGTCGTCCAGAATTTGCAGCAGCACGTTCCACACGTCCTCATGCGCCTTTTCGATCTCATCGAAAAGCACCACAGAATAGGGCTTGCGGCGCACCTTTTCGGTAAGCTGACCGCCCTCGTCATGGCCCACATATCCGGGAGGCGAACCAATGAGCCGGGAGACGGTGTGGCGCTCCATATACTCCGACATGTCAATGCGGATCATGGCGTTTTCATTGCCGAACATGGCCTCTGCCAGCGATTTGCAAAGCTCGGTCTTGCCCACGCCGGTAGGTCCCAAAAACAGGAACGATCCGATGGGGCGGTTGGGGTCCTTCAATCCCACACGGCCCCGGCGAATGGCCCGCGCCACCGCCTGAACCGCCTCGTCCTGCCCCACGACCCGCTCATGGAGCGTATCCTCCATATGCAGCAGCCGCTCTCCCTCGTCCTCGGTCAGGCGCATGACAGGGATGCCGGTCCAGCCGGACACCACGGCGGCAATGTCCTCCTCCACCACAGGGCGGTGCTTTTGCGTGCTCTTGCGGCGCTTTTCCCGCTCCATCTCCACCTGCTCGCGGTAGTCGGACTCAATGTCCCGGAGCTGCGCGGCCTTTTCAAAGTCCTGCGCGGCAATCGCGGCGTCCTTATCCTTGCTCAGCGCGGCGATCTTCTCTTCCAGACTCTTGAGCTCCGGTGAGAGCTCCTCCGTCTCCATCCGCACCCGGCTGGCAGCCTCGTCCATCAGGTCGATGGCCTTATCCGGCAGGAAGCGGTCGTTGATATACCGGGCAGAGAGGGTCACAGCCGCCTGCAACGCCTCATCGGTGATTTGGAGCTTATGGTGGGCCTCATACTTCTCCCGAAGGCCCTTCAAAATCTCCAAGGTGGCCTCCTCGCTGGGCTCCCCCACCTGCACGGGCTGGAACCGGCGCTCCAGCGCGGCGTCTTTTTCGATATATTTGCGGTACTCATTGAGCGTTGTGGCGCCGATCACCCGGATCTCGCCCCGGCCCAAAGCGGGCTTGATAATATTGGCTGCATCCACTGCGCCCTCGGCGGAGCCCGCTCCCACGATGGTATGCAGCTCGTCGATGAAGAGAATCACGTCGCCGGAGCGCTTGACCTCCTCCAGCGCCTTTTTAATGCGCTCTTCAAACTCGCCCCGGTACTTCGTTCCGGCCACCATGCCGGAGAGGTCCAGCGAGAGGATCTTCTTATCCAGCAGCTCGTCCGGCACATCGCCCATGACGATCTTCCGGGCCAGTCCCTCGGCAATGGCCGTTTTGCCAACACCCGGCTCTCCGATGAGGCAGGGATTATTCTTGGTCCGGCGGGAGAGGATCTGAATGACCCGCTGAATTTCCGCATCCCGGCCGATCACCGGGTCCAGCTTGCCGTTTCTGGCGTCCGCCGTCAGATCCCGCGTGAATTCCCGCAGCGTCTTATTCTTGCTGCCGTCATCCTTGGAAGCGCCGGGACGACCCGCGCCGTTGTCCGGGGTGCGGCCTCTGGGCGCGTCATTGAGCTTTTGCATCAGCGCCGTGTAGAGGTGCTTGGCGTCTATGCCGGCAGTGCGTAAAATGCGAACGGCCATATTGTTGCCCTCCCGCAAAATTCCCGCCAGCAAATGCTCCGTGCCCACATAGGCATAGCCCCCGCGCATGGAATCCTCCATGGAGATCTCCACGACGCGCTTGGCCCGAGGCGTGAGACCCTGAGCGGGATTGCCCCCGGGCAGACCGGCCCCTACGCTCTTTTTCAAAATTTCAACGACCATGTCGTCTGTCAGTCCGGCCTCCTGCAAGACAGTGTGGGCCATGCCCTCTTCCTCTCGCAGCAGTCCCAGCAGCAGATGCTCCGTGCCCACATAGCCGTGGCCCAGATCACCCGCCGCCTCCTGTGCAAGCCGAAGGGCCTCTTCGGCCCCGGCTGTAAACTTATTCTCATTCATGTTGCTCATCCTTTCCTCGCGAAAGTTCCTTTGGCATCACTTGCTCTGGGGGCCATCCAGCTCATGCAGCTTGTCGCGCAATTCCGCGGCCCGCTCAAAGTTTTCCGATGCGATCGCCTTTTTCATCTCCTGACGCAGTGCGTTGCGCTCCCGCATCCGGGCAAAGCGGCTCTGCTCTTCCTTGCCCACCAGATCGTCCTTGTGCTCCTCCACTGGCTTTGTCTCCGCCGGATGCGCGCTAAGAGCGGGCATTTCGGCAAAGAAATCGTCGAAGGGATCTTCCAGCATCCGGTTCATCCGACCCAGCAGGCTGGGCATGGGAGAGAAGAAATTCCCGAAAAAGTCGTCTCCGAAAAAGCCTTCCATCATGGACCGGCCGCCGGCAG
Source organism: uncultured Oscillibacter sp. (assembly GCA_964553905.1). Classification (GTDB taxonomy): domain Bacteria; phylum Bacillota; class Clostridia; order Oscillospirales; family Oscillospiraceae; genus Oscillibacter. Next base: position 25,591 of record CAZKMN010000001.1, on the reverse strand, counting down.
CCAGCTTTTGGGTATAGCCCAGCTTCTCCGCGCAATCGCTGCACAGATGTGCCTCCGTGACTTTGCCATTCACATTGCTCCGATAAACGAATGTAACCTCATTCTTGCCACAATTCTCACATTTCATGATGAAAACCTCCTTGTATCTCAAATCAAATTTTAAACAAAGTTCGTGCCGTTTCGCGGATTTCACACTTGCAGGATCAAAACCTGCTTCATGATATCCGCCCGGACGGCGTCCCGGAATTCTCGGGGAACCCGCATCAGTGCCCGATCTCCCACGGCGCTGAGCAGCGCCTGCCCCACGTCCTCCTCCAGCGCTCCGGATTGCACCAGATTGCTGAGAATGGCCCGGGCCGACGGAAGATCCATCTGATCCCCCAGCGTGTTGATGACATGCATCATCAGCGTCTGTCGGTCCACGCGGACCTGCGTGATCCGAATGAAACCGTTGCCGCCTCGCCTGCTCTCCACAATATAGCCCCGCTCAGGGGAAAAGCGGGTGCTCATCACGTAGTTGATCTGGCTGGGCACGCAATTGAACCGCTGCGCCAAATCGCTGCGCTGGACTTCCAGCACACCGTCCTCCGTCATCTCCAGACTGTCCTGCAAAAAGCTGGCGATCAAATCGCTGATTCCCACGAGTCCATCCTCCCTTTCTCTCTGTATCATAATTGACTTTGACTATCTTTAACCTTTGTTCTGTTGCCAGTATAGCACGTTCCGTTTCCTTGTCAAGATGTAAAGTTTGACTTTCTTTGACCATTTTGAAAACAATTTATGAACGAAACTCTCTTGGGGATTTTACCGGCAGACCCTTGCTTTTTTCAAATTGTATGATACAATGAAAAACACAAATTTAATGGAGGTGCTTCCCATGGCCTACAAAATTACTTCTGCCTGCGTGAGCTGCGGCGCCTGCGCCGATGCCTGCCCCGCCGGTGCCATCAGCCAGGGCGACGATTCTTATGTGATCGACGCTGCCGCTTGCCTGGACTGCGGTTCTTGCAGCGACACCTGCCCCAACGGCGCCATCGTTCCCGAGGACTAAGATCCGGGATACATAAACGCACCGCAAGCTTGTCTTGCGGTGCGTTTTGTCTTATAATAAGACATCTGCAAAGGAGGCGGTGGTATGGAGCGGGAGGATTCGATATGTCCGGGCGGTTTTCGCTTTTTTTATGACGACGCGCTCTTTCCGCCGGGAACCGACAGTTTTCTTCTCTCCTCCCTGCCCGTGCTGAAGCCGGGACTGCGGGTGTGTGACCTTGGCTGCGGCACCGCGCTTTTGGCGCTGTTGCTGCTGACGCGGGAAAAGTCGCTGCGGGTTACCGGCGTGGAGCTTGAGCCTCAGGCCGTCCGTCTGGCCCAAAAAGCCGTTGCGAAAAACGATCTCGCAGAGCAGTTGGACATCCGGCAGGGCGATTTGCGCGCCGTATCCCAACTGTTTGCCTCCGGCAGCTTTGATCTTGTGGTGTGCAACCCACCTTATTACCCCGTCAACAGCGGCCGGCAAGCTGCGGGGGAGGCCATGCGCCGTGCCCGCGCGGAGCTGACCTGCACGCTGGAGGAGGTCTGCCACGCCGCGGCCTATCTGCTGCGCTGGGGCGGCAGTTTTTCACTGGTCCACAAGCCGCAGCGCCTCGCGGACGTGATCTGCGCCCTGCGGGAAGCCGGTCTGGAGGCCAAGCGTCTGCGGCTGGTCTGCCCCCGGGAGGGCGCTGCGCCCTCGCTGGTTTTGCTGGAGGGTCGCCGGGGCGGTCGGCCGGGTCTGCAAATTGAGCCGCCGCTGGTGCTGCAAACATCCCAAGGGCTGCCAACGCCGGAGTTGGACCGCATTTATTTCAGGCAAAAGGAGGATATGCCATGAGCGCAACACTCTATCTCGTCGCCACCCCCATTGGCAATCTGGGAGATTTTTCTCCCCGGGCGGTGAAAACGCTGGAAACTGTGGACTTTATCGCGGCGGAGGATACCCGGGTATCCGTGAAGCTGCTGAATCATTTCTCCATCAAAAAACCACTGGTGAGCTATCACGAGCACAACCATATTTCCGCAGGGCAGGCCATCCTCGCCCGACTGCTGGCAGGGGAATCCTGCGCGCTGGTGACTGACGCCGGCACGCCCGCCGTCTCCGACCCGGGCGAGGATCTGGTCCGTCTTTGCGCCGAAGCCGGCGTAGAGGTCGTGTCCATTCCCGGCTGCTGCGCGGCGGTGAATGCGCTGGCCGTCAGCGGTCTTCCCACCGGCCGATTCACCTTTGAGGGATTTCTCTCCGTAAATAAGAAGACGCGCCGGGCCCATCTGGACGAGCTGGCTCAGGAAACGCGCACCATGATCTTTCACGAGGCGCCCCACAAGCTGCGTACCACGCTGGACGATCTGTGCGATGCGTTTGGCCCCCAGCGGCAGGTGGCTCTTTGTCGGGAGCTGACCAAGCTCCACGAGGAGACGATGCGCCTGACATTGGGCGAAGCGCGGGATTACTATGCAGACCACGATCCCAAGGGGGAATACGTGCTGGTTTTGGCCGGCGCGCCACCCAGAGAGGAACCCGGCGTCACAATGGAGAGCGGTTTGGCGCAGGTGCTGGCGCTCAAGGAGCAGGGTATGCGGCTCAAAGACGCCGCCCGCGAGGTCTCCGCCCACACGGGCCTTTCTAAAAACGAGCTGTACGCCGCCGCGTTGGAGCACTGAGTCCCAGTTTCCATATGGACAAAAACGTCCCTACTGTCTTTACAGTAGGGACGTTTGTTTCAGAAACTCTCTAAATTACAGACCTTTTAGCTCTTTCAGGCACTTGGGGCAGACATTCTTCCCCTTGAAGAGTGCAATGTCCTTGGTGCCATCACAAAAAATACAACTGGGTCTGTATTTTTTAAGAATGACGGACGAGCCCTCCACATAGATTTCCAGTGCGTCCTTCTCTGCAATGTCCAAAGTACGGCGCATTTCAATGGGGAGCACAATTCGGCCGAGTTCATCGACCTTTCTCACAATTCCGGTAGACTTCACGTTGTTTCTCCTTTTTCTGTTTCCTAATCGCGTACTGAACATACCATACACTGTCATTATTTGTCAATTGATATTCTAAAAATTCAAATTTCTTTCATAAGTTTCTGAAACAAATTTTCCAGAGGCGGACGAATGTCGCCCATTTAAACGACAGGAGGGACGCGACATGGCAATGACATGGGTCTGGTGCGGAATGGTCCTGCTCGCCCTGCTCTTTGGGCTGGTCAATGGGCGACTGGACGCGGTGGCTGCGGCTGCGCTGGAGGGGGCGGACGCTGCAATTCAGCTCAGTCTTTCCATGGCGGGGAGCTTGTGTCTCTGGTCTGGGGTCATGGAGATTCTGCGTGCATGCGGTCTTTCTCAAAAGCTGGCGGGGGCTTTTCGCCCGCTGCTGCGGCGGCTGCTGCCGCAAGCCAGTGAGGACAGGGAAACTCTGGCCGCAGTCTCCGCCAACGTCTCTGCGAATCTGCTGGGACTTGGCAATGCAGCCACCCCGCTGGGCATCCGCGCATCCCGCCGCATGGCGCGGGGCTGCAACGCAGTAGCCAGCGATGAGCTCTGCCGTCTGGTGGTTCTCAATACCGCCTCCATTCAATTGCTGCCCACCACCGTGGCTTCTTTGCGGGCTGTCAACGGCTGCTCCACGCCGTTTGACATTCTGCCGGCGGTCTGGCTGGCCTCCGTTTTGTCCGTTTCTGCCGGGTTACTGGCTGAGCGGCTGTTGGGGGCAGTGGAGAGGGTGCGGCGATGACGCTCTCTTCTCTGGTGATTCCGCTGCTTTTTGCCGGGTTATCGCTGTACGGTCTTTTCAAGCGCGTGGATGTATACAGTGCGCTGACCGCCGGAGCAAAGGAGGGCTGCACCACTCTGCTGGGGATCGTTCCTGCGCTCATCGGCCTTTTGAGCGCGGTTGCCATGCTGCGCGCATCCGGCGCTCTGGAGGCCTTGGCCATCCTGAGCGCGCCGCTGCTGCGGCGTCTGGGGCTCCCTGCGGAAGTCATGCCCCTGATGCTGGTACGCCCCATCTCCGGCAGCGGAGCTCTGGCAGTTGCCTCGGATCTGATGGCTGCAAACGGCCCCGACAGCTACGTGGGGCGGGTCGCCTCGGTGATGCTTGGCAGCACAGAGACGACCTTTTACACGATTGCCGTCTATTTTGGCGCCGCCGGTATCCGGCGGACCCGCCATACTATTCCGGCTGCGCTGTGTGCGGATCTGGTGGGATTTCTGGCCTCCGCCTTTGCCGTGCGGCTGTTTTTTTAGGTTGATTATTTGGCCCGCAACCATTTTTAAGGAGCACATTTATTAAGAAGCTCTTTAAAATCAGCGTGTCTCCCAGCGTGTCTCCCAGCGTGTCTCCCAGCGTGTCTCCACGCGGCTTTTGTACGTGGATTTTGGTGGATTCCGGACAGAAAAAAAGCGCCGTGGGCCTGAGCCCACGGCACTTTTATGTGCCTGCGATCAGCCGCAATGCTGCGCTGCCTGCGGAGAGATCGGAATGCTGCGGCTACGGATCAGACGAATGAACACAGCCGCCAGATTGGGATCGAACTGCGTCCCCGCGCCCTCTTGCAACTGGTCCAGCGCATATTCCAGCGGAAGGCCCTTGCGATAGGGGCGGTCGGTGGTCATGGCGTCGAACACGTCGGCAATGGCGAGGCATCGGGCCGAGATTGGCAGCTCCTCTCCGGAAATTCCGCGGGGATAGCCCTTGCCGTCCCAGCGCTCATGGTGGCCCAGCACACCCGGGATGAGGTAGTCCATCTCAGGGAGATGGCGAATCATCTCGATGGAGCTGTTCACATGGTCCTTCATCACCCGATATTCCACATCCTCCAACTTTCCGGTCTTATTGAGGATCGTCTCGGGAATGGAGATCTTGCCGATATCATGGAGCAATCCCGCGGCATAGATCGTGCGGACCTGATCGTCATTCAGGCCGGAAGCCACTGCCAGCGTCGCCGCATACCGCGCCACATTTTTACTGTGGGCATAGGTATAATGGTCCTTTGCATCGATGGCGGCAGTCAGCGCCGAGATCATGGACAGGGCGGAGCGATACTCGCCGTCTCCCCGTTCGATGCAATCCACGATGGCGTCCGTCTTTTCCGCCAATTGCTGCGGCATCAGGTCGGAGGCGCCCCGGAAAACCACGATCTGGTCCTTACCGCCCTGCTTGGCGCTGTAAACAGCCATGTCCGCATTATCCATCAGTTCCTTGGCGCTGGAGGCCGCATAGGGCGCCGAGCAGATACCGGCGCTGACGGAAAGCGGCTTGAAGCGGTGGCGCTCCGGCGTCCGGTTGATCTCCTGCACCCGGCTTCTGATTTCGTCTGTGAGGGTTCTCGCCCGCTGCGTATCCTGATGGGGCAACAGCACGGCAAAGACCTTGCCGCTGGTGCGGAACACTGTCCCGCTCTCGCCAACACTGCGGGTGATGGCCTCTCCGATGCGGCAGAGGGCACTATCGCCCTCTCCCACGCCATAGAGCTGGTTATAGAGCTTGAAGTCATCCACATCAAAGTAGATAAGTGTCAGGCACTCCCGTCCGCAGTCGGTAAACTGTTTTTCCAGTTGCTCCACGAAAAAGCGATAGTTATAGGCCCCGGTCAGCGGGTCGATTCTGGCCTCCCGGAACATTTTTTCATACAGGGATGCGTTTTTCATGGCAATGGGCGCAATGGAGCTGACTGTTTCCAAAAAGCCAATCTCCACGGCGTTGAAGCTGCGCCCTCTCTCCTTGGCGGAGAGCAAAACCAGTCCCACGATCTCATCGCCGTCCCGCATACCGGCCACGCAGTCGATATTCAGCCGACGAAACAGTTCCTTTTCCGTCTCCCACACAGAGAGATATTTGGGGCTATTTTGGAATTCGCTGAGGATCAGGTAGTTTTCCTGTTCCTTCAAATATGCAATTTGAGGGCTGTTGCCGGAAATGCTGAACGAGAGCGTTGCCAGCGGGCTGGAACAATACCGCGCCTGATACTGGCCGTCCTCCAGCAGACAGATGTAAATCTGCTCGATGGGGATCTCGCTGGAGATGACCGTGCCCATTTTATCCATGATATCAGCCGTGCTCAAGGACTGGGAAACGGCGGCAGAGAAGCGCTTGACCAGCTTGTTTTGCTGTTCTTCCCGGGTGAACATGGAATCCATCAGCTTCCGCATGAGCAGATACACCAGCGCCATCACGCAGGCAAAGGTGACCGCCACCACCGTGGTGGCCCACTCCTGCTCCAGCCCCAGCGTATGCTCCGCAAAAACCTGCATGGGAGCGACCACATTGGCCGCCGTGACAAGGCAGATCACGCCCAGCACAATCGCCAGCAAACTGCGGGAGACGACCAGCGTCAGCCGGAACATCCTCCGGCGGTACAGGGCGTACATCAGCAGCACGGCAAACACCACGCCGGCAAGTGCGTCAAAGGGGAACGTATTCCCCGGAAGTCCGATTTGCAGTAAATTTCCCACCAGCATCACAAGTCCGCCCGTAACGATGACCTGAATGCCGGGAGAATGGGCCCCCTGCTCCCGCATGACCTGAAGCAGCATCCATGTGGTAGCCACGATGATCGTCACGAACATGACGCAGGGAATCAGCACATGCCAGCTCACGCCATAGGTGAACACCACCGAGCCGTCGCTTTGGATCGTGGGCGTCGGCGGAGCCAGATAAAAGCCGCTGATGGTGCCGGGCATTGTCAAAAGTGCCCATCCCGTGAAGATCCAAAGCAGGAATTTCCCCTTGCGATGGGCAAAGGTATAGACAAAAAAGTAGAAGAGCAGCTCCATGCAAAAGAGCGCCACCAATGACACGGTATACCAAAACCGAAGCCCCGGCCACATTTGAAGGCGCATGAGGATCGACCCGCCCGACCACAGGATACAGTCCAGCAAAACGGCCAGAAACGCCCAGATTTCGGGCGTTTTCTTTGTGGCCAGAAATGTGACCAAAATCACTGTGAAGCAGGTAAAGGCCAACACATTGATATAGAGATGAGGAATTGCCGTCATGGATATCGCCTCCCCTCTCTGCTGGGTTCCGCCTGCTGACGCAGCAGCCCCATCACATCCAGCATGCCGGGGTTGATGCGGGCAAGACGCTGGCCCATGCGGTGCTCATAGGCCGCAATGGTGCCGTATTTTAAAATGGTGATCTCCAGCGGCTCCATGTTTAAAAGCTTCTTCAAGTCGCCGTAGTCACTGTCGAAATATTTAAAGTAAAGAGACAGATGCTCCGCCAAAACCTGCCGGGTGACCACCTCGCTGGCCTGTGCGTCCGGCGGGATCTCCAGATACATGTGCAAAAACGGATCATCGTTTTTGTTGAATTCCTTTTTCAGCACCCAATCGCCCAGCGCCAGTCGGCTGAGACGAATGACCTCCTCCATGGACGACTCTGTGATGCGCGTGAAGCCCGCAATGTCGATCACATTCGGCACCCGGTCCACAAAGGTCAGCAGCGGAAGCTGGTCGCCTCCGGCGGAAATGCAGTGGTACATATCTCCGATGCGATAGCGCATAAACGCGCCGCCGTGCAACACGGAGAGCACCAGCTCATACGTCTCCCCGGATTGGATCTCATCCATCAGACAGGTGCGCGGCTGATAGGACGAATCCTCCAGATTGCGCCGCATTTCGGACTCGGGAATAAATTCATAAAAGCAGGCGTCCGGGAAAAACACCATGCCCCGATGCTCCCATGTCTCCGCACCGATGCAGGTGGATTCCGTTCCGGCAGCCAGCTCCACGGGCATAATGCCCCAGGCCTTGGTCAAACGCTCCTTGTAGCACTTGGCGTCCGTTCCCGCGAAGAAAAACGCCTTCAGCCGGAAAATATCACCCGGCACGATGGGACGCCCGTCCCGGCGACTGAAATATTTTGCCCGCACGTATCGTGCCGCGTTTCCAAGGGAGATATTCATTCCGCCGGCATGTCCGCCGCCGCTTTTTCCAAAGCTCTCCGTAATATAATTGGCAACGCTGCCAATGCCGAAAAAGAAATCCACGCCGCCGCTCATAGCCATGGCAAAGCCTTTTTTGATGCGCTGGCTGAAACCGAGATCAGAATTGGCGTTGGCGTCGGGAAGCCATGTGAACCGGATGTCCTCGTCAAAAAGCGAGGGCATCAGCCCGGTGGCATAGGGCAGCGGAGCGCCGCCGTATAAAATCCGGTCCCCGGCCTTCACGTCAAATTCTCCGCGCTTGCGGGCGCTGGCCATCATCATGGTCGCCAGCAGGTTGTGGCGGTAGGTATCCAGCATGCCGCGCGTATAGGGTGCCAGCTTGATGGGGCGCAGACCCCCCTCCCACGTGGTTTGAATCCAGACGGCGGGTTCCGCGCACAGCAGCTCCGTCCGTTTGGCCAAAAGCGTATCGGCATAGTCTGCATACGTGGTCAAGGGCAGCATGTCCCGCAACTGGTCAATCGTTTCCGGCATACGCCCGTTCAGCAGTCTTCTTCCAAGTCCGCTGGCGCGCCAAAGAGTGAGCTGCTCTTCCATCAGCCGCCGCTGTGTGTACATATAGTCTGCAAGGCTCATGTCCAAAAAGCCGCAGTACTCCTGCCACAGCTGTTCGTGATTATTTTTTTTCAGCTTCTCTTCAAATCGCACGCCGTTTTTCCTCCCTCAATTTGCTCGCAGGCATTCTTGAATGCTCTTGCGGCTGGGTACCAAAAAGGGTGTTGCCGCCTGATAGACGTCATACCCCTCCAGCTTCTCCGGAAACACACATCGGTCCTCAAAGACCACCAACAGCACGTTCAGCCCACTCAGGGCCACCGCCTCCCAAAGCGGCAGTCCACAGGCCCCGTGCAGGCAACCATACACTCCTGCAAACCACAGCACCCCGGGATGGCGGCAAAGCGCATAAACCCCCGTGGTGCAGGCGCGCCGCTTTTCCCCCGGTTTGGCATAAGACGCCCCCACCGGCAGCGCAAAAAAGAGCGTATACAAAAGCAGCACGCCAAAGGCCGCCGCTCCCGCAAACGCCGCAACGCGCATGCCTCCGCTCAGCGGCGCGGCAAATCGGCGACACTCCCATACCGTCCCGATCAGCAGCAACACGCCGCCCGCCGGAAAGCACAGCTTCAGCGACCGATATGCCGGTCGCCAGTCGTTATAATCGCTGAGAAAAAACAGGGCAAACGCGCCCAACGTCAAGAAAGCGCCCACATCGTCCTCCCTGCCAATTTCCCATAAAAGAAAAAAATCTTGTTATGTATACCATTTTTCTTTATTATACAGAAATCTCTGTGTAATTTCAACAAATTTCCCCTCTACGTTTTCCACAAATTCCATGGAAAGAATTTCGGCACAAGATGTTGCCCGCTCAAGTGCGTCTGCTCCCCATCCATAGACATTTGTGGAAATTATTGGGATTCTTTTTGAGGGAAACAGGGCGCAATTTGAAATCGTTCGTCAAAACGCCCACAGACGCAAAGCGGCACGGCCCAATGGCCGTGCCGCTCAAAAGCAACGCCTGTTCACTGATTTTCGTGAAAGTGCCGATAGATGGCCTCTGCCGTGGGGCGGGAAACCACCGCCGCGAGAGATTCCACATCTGCCTGTCGAATGGCTTTCAGCGTGCCAAAGCTCCGTCGGAGCGCTTCCCGTCTCTTGGGGCCCACGCCCGGAATTTCATCCAAGGGCGAGCGCAGCGCGTTTTTCCCGTGGCTCTCATGGTGGAACGTGATGGCAAAGCGGTGCGTCTCCTCTTGGATCTGACCGATCAGGGCAAAGACCGCCTGTGTGTTCACAAGGCCGATCTCTCTCCCGTCCGGCGTGACCAGCGCCCGCGTGCGGTGCCGGTCGTCCTTGACCATGCCGAAAACCGGCACGGAAACGCCGAATTCCCGCGTCACCGTCAGCACAGCATTGGCGTGGGTCACGCCGCCGTCGATCAAGAAAGCGTCCGGCAGGGGCAAAAACTTCTCGTCTCCGTCCGCCGCCCGCTGCAAGCGTCGGCGCAGCACCTCCTGCATGGAGGCATAGTCGTCGGGATGACCGGAGAGAGATTGGATGTGAAAGCGGCGATAGGCCGATTTCAGCGGGCGGTCGCCGCTGTAAACCACCATGGAGGCCACAATATCGCTGCTGCCCGTGTTGGAGATATCGAAGGATTCCAGCCGTTTGGGGGGCGCAGGCAAATCCAGCATTTTCCCAAGCAGCGTGAGGGTGTGGGCTGTGCGCTCCTCCGCGGTGGTGGCTCGCTCTGCTTCTTCCCGGGCGTTTCGCTCCGCCATGTCCAAAAGCTCCGCCTTCTCGCCGCGCTGGGGCTCATGCACCCACACCTTATGGCCCGCCCGCGTTGTCAGTGCCGCAGAGAGCTCCTCGCAGTCCTCTGTCTCCAGCGGGAGCAGAATTTCATGGGGCAAAATGGCCCGAGGCAGGTAGTATTGCGCCGTGAGCGCCGCCAGCATCTCCGCCCCGTCCTCCTCGATGGGCGCGGTAAAAAGCTCCGTCTCGCGCCCCGTCAGGTTTCCGCTTTCCATGTGGAGCACCGCATAGCAGCACTTGCCCGCGCCGCGGTAAAGACCCCAAATATCCGTATCCGCGCACAGTCCTGCGATCACGGTCTGCTTCTTGCCCAAAGCGCCGATGGCGTTGATCCGATCCCGCAGCGCGGCGGCCTGCTCAAAGCGCAGAGCCTCCGCCTCTTTTTCCATCTCCTCCGTCATATCCCGCAGGAGCTGTTTGGATTTTCCCTCCAGCATCTGCACGGCCTGCTCGATCCGTCGGCGATATTCCTCCGCGGACATCTCGCTGCGGCAAAAGCCATCGCACCGGCCCATGTGAAAATTCAGGCACGGGCGTTCCGCCCCGATGTCTCGCGGAAATTTGCGGTTGCAGGTGGGAAGGCGCAGAGCCGTACAGACGGCGTCCAGTGCCTGACGCGTTTCAAAGCGCCCGCCAAAGGGCCCGAAGTACCGTGCGCCGTCGTTGGCCCACTTGCCGGTCATGGTGAAGCGGGGATACGTCTCTTTGGAAAGGCGGACAAAGGGATAGCCCTTATCGTCCTTGAGCAGGATGTTATAGCGGGGCATATGCCGCTTGATGAGCGAGTTTTCCAACACCAGCGCCTCAAATTCGCTGGTGACAAAAATGGTGTCGAAGTGGTCCACCTGCGCCACCATCTGGCGGGTTTTGACCGTGTGGGCGGCGCTGTCCTGAAAATATTGGCTGACGCGGTTTTTCAGCTTTTTGGCCTTCCCGACGTAGATCACTTTTCCGGTTTTGTCCATCATCAGATAGACGCCCGGGACCAGCGGCAGGTCGTTGGCCTTTTCCCGCAGCTCTTCTCTCGTCATCTGCATCCCTCCTTCCGCCAAAACCAAAAACACGGCCCCGCATACGCAGGGCCGTGTCGGGGTTCTGTATCCGAATCTTTACTCGCCGAAATTGTCCTTCACCAAATCGACCAATGCGCCGACGGCTTCCTTTTCGTCCGCACCGTCCGCGATCAGGGTAATGGTGGTCCCCTTCACGATGCCCAGAGACAGCACACCCAGCAGGCTCTTGGCGTTGACACGGCGATCCTCTTTCTCCACCCAGATGCCGCTTTTGAATTCGTTGGCTTTCTGGATAAAGAACGTAGCAGGTCTTGCATGCAGACCAACTTCGTTATTCACGGTGATTTCCTGTGTATACATGATACAGCTCTCCTTTTCTATACCAAGTCAGATTGAACAGCTTCGCATAGCATGTTATATTTCTATCCTTATCATACCCGCTTTTGTGCACGCCGTCAACGGTGTTTTTCACAAACATTTTAAAAAAGCCACTGACCCGTTCCATGGTTTTGGGCAAATTACACGACATTTTCGAGCATTTCGCCCTTTCGTTTGTCCACTTTTGAATACAGGGGATTTATCCCAAATACGGCCCGCGGACAGCCGCCGTGCCGTATCGGTCCGCAAATTCTCCATCGACCAGAAATTGGACCTCACCCACGGCGTCCAGCGAGCGCAGCGACCGCACCAGCGCCCGAATCGCCATCAGCAGCGGCGCGCCCTCGGGCAGCTCGGGAAGCTGTGCGGAGGA
>CAZKMN010000001.1:0-13522 GCA_964553905.1 uncultured Oscillibacter sp. | reverse complement strand
TCCTCCAGCCACACGGATTTCACCTGAAAGTTCTCCGGCAGCGCGGCTGTGAGCTCCTTGTCCTTCGGACCGCTTTCCAGCGCCTTGACCACGGCCTGCACCTGCGTGTCGCCCTCGTAAAGCTCCAGCGTCCGTCTCTCCGCCGTGAGCACCCCCTCCTGATTGGGGAAATAAAGCGTGGATTCTATTGTTCCCACCACATCCTCCGTGGACGAGAGCAGCACGTCCCGGACGGTAAAGCTCTGCCTGTCCCGATAGGCCAGCTCCCGGCCCCGAACCGTGATCTGCACCACGGAAATTTCGGGAAGCTGCGTCAGCGTCAGCGTCAGGGCATAATCCGCCAGCGTCAGCGCAATGCCCGAAAGCGTCCCATAGGGGGAAGAGAAGTCCACCTTGGCGCAGGCGCCCTCCACCTCCACTGAAAGGAGCATCGTCCCCGCCGGAATGGTGGAGCGCAGCGTCTCGTCCGTGGGCCCTTCCAGCAGCGCATTGATGAGCGTCTCGGCCCGCAGGGAGGCCTCCTGCTCCGCAGCCTTGGGCAGATAGATCTTCTCCGTGCCCAGCGCATCGCCGCCGGGTGCGGCGGAGAGATCGGATTTTCGGAAATAGAGCAAATAGGTATCCGCCTGCCGCTGGGTATTCACCGCGGCGTACGCGCAGCCACAAGGCAGCAGCAAAAGCACGCAAAGCAGCGCGCAGAAAAGCCGTCTCATCCCGACTCTCCTCCTCTCGTCCGCGGCCAGCGAACCGTGAACTTTGCGCCGCCGTCCGGGCAGTTTGCGACCTCCACCGTGCCGCCGCGCCGCTTCACCGTATCGCGGACGATGGAAAGGCCAAGTCCCGTGCCGCCTGCGGCCCGGGAGCGCGCTTTGTCCACCCGGTAAAACCGCTCGAAAATGCGGGGCAGATCCTCCTCCGGAATTCCGCTGCCGTTATCCCGCACCTCCAGCGCCACCCACTTGTCCTCCGCATACAGGGAAAGTACCACCGCGCCGCCTGTGGCGGAATACTTCACGGCGTTGTCCGTGAGATTGTAAATCACCTGATGGATCTCATCCCGGGTGGCCAGCACCGTGCACGTCCCCGATGCGTCGTAGGTCAGATCCACCTGTTTTTCCTGAGCCACCAGACTCATCATCCGCATGACCTGCTCCAAAACCGGCAGCACGTCCACCTCCACAGCGGCCTCCAGCACGCCGCTATCGAGCCGCGTGAGCCGCAGGAGATCTTCCGTGATACGGGAGAGGCGCTCGGACTCGGAGCCGATATCCGCCACGAATTCCCGGGCGGTAGCCCGGTCGATGTTCTCTGTTTGCAAAATAGAATCCGTCAGCAGGCGGATTGCAGCCAAAGGCGTTTTCAGCTCGTGAGACGCATCGGAGACAAACCGGCGCCGGGCGTTTTCCGTGGTTTGCAAGCGGTCAGTCAGGCTGTTGAACTCCTGCCCGATCTGGGCGATCTCATCCTTGCCGCGGATTTCCGCGCGGTGGCTGTACGCCCCCTCCCGCACTTGACGGATGGCGGTGAGCATCTCGCCGATCTTCCGCGTCAGCGCCCGGGAGAGGACCATGCTGAGCCCCAGAACCACCACGCCGATCAGCACGGAAAGGCGCATCAGATTCCATTGCAGCCCCTCCAGCAAGGCGGCTTGCTCCGTGTCGTATTCATAGGCATACACCGCGCCGATGATCTGGTTTTGATACAGCACCGGCGAGGACGCGCGACTGCGAAACGCGCCGCTTTGAAACTTGCAGGAAAAGGCGTCGTTGCCCAAAAGAGCCTGAACCGCCTCGGTGTAGATCGCATACTCATCCACGGCGTCCTCCGTTTCCCGGGTGTCGTACACGATCTTCCCCCCCTGATCCATCACCAGAATCCGGGAAAGGCCCGTCTCCTCCACCACCGCCATGGCCTGCGTCACGTTTTCCTCGTTCAGCCGATCCAGTCCGGAGAGGGAATTGACCATCACGGAGACGCTGCTTTGGAGCGTCGTCTCCTTGGAGCGGAACACCAAGTCCTCGGATACCAGCAGGGGATAGGTGTTCAGCAGCAGCAGCACGCCTGCGATGACGAGAATATAGCTGAGGCCGAATTTGACCTGTAAGCTGCTGAAAATGGAGCTTTTATCCCTTAAAATAGTACCCCACCCCCCATTTGGTCATGATGAGCTCCGGCTCCGCCGGATTTTTTTCCAGCTTTTCCCGCAGGCGGCGGATATGCACATCCACGGTGCGGTAATCGCCGGCATAGGAATATCCCCACACCACATTCATCAGGTTTTCCCGACTGTACACCCGCCGGGGATTCCGCATCAAAAGCTCAATGAGATCGTATTCCTTGGCAGTGAGATCCACGGTTTTCCCCTCTCGGACAGCCACCCGCTCCTGCGTGTTGAGAGAGAGCTCTCCCGCCGTAAGCACGGCGCCCTGCGCCCGTTGGACCCCGGCGGCCCGGCGCAACAGCGCCCGCACGCGGGCTTTCAGCTCCAAAATGTTGAACGGCTTTGTAAGATAATCGTCCGCGCCGCACTCAAAGCCCATGAGCTTGTCCGCATCCTCGCTCTTGGCGGTGAGCATGATGACCGGCACGTTGGAAAACTCCCGAATTCGCATACATGCCTCCAGCCCGTCCACCTCCGGCATCATCACATCCAGCACAATGAGGTCGAATGTTCCCGTCCGGGCAAGCTCCACGGCTGTGGCGCCGTCATAGGCGCATTCCACCTGATATCCCTCGTTTTCCAGATTGAATTTCATGCCCTTGACCAGCAGCTTCTCGTCGTCCACTACTAAAATTTTCATTGCGTCTCGTCCCCCTCCACGCTCACGCGGTTCACAATCGCCGCCAACTTTCCCTCACCGATTCCGGAAACCTCCAGCAGCTCCTCCACGGAGGCAAACGCCCCGTGACGCTCCCGGTACTCCACGATCCGCCGCGCCAGCTCTTCCCCGATCCCCGGCAGTTGGGTGAGCTCCTGCGCCGAGGCGGTATTGAGATTCACCAAAGAGAGCTCTGCCACCAGCGCGTCCTCCGGCACGGCGCTCTCCGTTTCCACGCGGACGCCCGGCTGGGAATTCAGGGTGCGGTCCCGTGCAGAGAGCCCAAGCAGCAGGCAGAGGAACAGCGCCGTCAGTCCCAAGAGAATTTTTTCGCTTTTGGAAACTTTTCCCCCCATACCCACAGTTGAACTCCCCTGCCTTTTTTGGTATACTAATCCTATGTGTCAAATCATGCCGCCTTTTCAAACGCGGCATGAAAAAGAATCAGGAACAGTATACCATAATTTGCAGGAGAAGGACATGAAAAAAGCACGCTTTTTATCCGTTTTTTTGATTGTGGCGGTTTTGATCGGTCTGCTGACCGCTCCCAATGCCGCGGCGCTGGACGACCCCGCCATCCGGGCCAAGGCCGCGTTACTGGTGGACGCCAACACTGGCTCCATCGTGTACGCCAAAAATGAGCATCAGGAGCTCTATCCCGCCAGCCTCACCAAGATCATGACTGCGCTTTTGACGCTGGAGGCGATAGACAGCGGCAAGCTCACCATGGACCAGCCCATCACCGTATCCGCCTCCGCGCTGGAGGGCCTTTCCGACGACGGCAGCTCCGCCGGGATCAAAGCGGGCGAAATTTTGACGGTGGAGCAGCTACTCTACTGTATGCTGGTCGTCTCCGCAAACGAGGCCTGCGACGTGCTGGCTGAAGCAGTCTCCGGCACCGTTTCGGACTTTGTGGCGGCGATGAACGCAAGAGCGGCGGAGCTGGGCTGCGAAAACACCCACTTTGTAAACCCCAACGGTCTCCACCATTCTCAGCACTATACCTCCGCGTGGGACCTGTATCTCATCACGCAGGAGGCGCTGACCCACCCCGACTTTTTACGCATCTGCGACACGCCGGATATCGTAATCCCCGCCACCAATCTCCACGAGCCGCGCCATCTCTATACCACCAACTCCCTCATTTCCGCATGGCGGGCGCTGGGCTATATCAACAAAGACGCCCACGGCATCAAAACCGGCTCCACCTCCGACGCCGGGCACTGTCTGGTCTCCTCCGCCACCCGGGGCAGTCTCAGCTTTGTGAGCGTAGTTCTGGGCGCGGACACCGTCAAGCTGGAAAACGGGAAAACGCAGGTGCAGAGCTTTTCCGAAACGTCCCGTCTGTTTGATTACGGCTTTGACAACTTCTCCTACAAAACCGTGCTGGAGCGCAGCGAAGTTTTGAAGGAAGTCCATGTCTCCCTCTCCAAAATCGACCACGTCACCGTTCACCCAGCCGCAGATGTGGAGATTTTGCTGCCCAAGGACCTCTCCGTAGAGGATCTGGAGCGGACGCTGGTCACGCAGGAGGATGTGGAGGCACCCATTCAGGAGGGGCAGGTTCTGGGCTCCGTGGAGCTCAGCCACAACGGTACGGTGTACGCCTCGGTGGACCTGTTGGCGTTCAACGACGTGGAGGCCTCCCGCCTGATGACGCTCTGGCACAGCATCCAGCTTTTCTTCGCCAAAACCGCCGTCCGGGTCATAGCGCTTGTCCTTTTGCTTTTAGCCGTGGCACTTTTGGGTTGGAAGCTGATCTTCGGTCGCCGGCGCTACCGCTACGGAAAATCCGTGGGCAGAAGCAGCCGCCGGGGATACCGCGGTCGCAGACGATAATCCGAAGCGTTTGGAATCACACTTAAAAAGGGCGTCGCCGCAGAAGCGGTGACGCCCTTTTCTTGCACAAATACACTTCTTTTCCGGGATCTCCCAGTAGCGCGCTTGCCAGACCCTTCCCGCAGTGAAGACCTTACCACATCTGCTGCCCGTCCCGACGGCGATAGCCCGGACAGTCGGGCTTGACGCCAGCCGTATCATGAAACTCCACAAATTTCAGCGAGTAAAAATCTCCGGTGATGTAACGGCCCTGATCGGGCTGGTAGATCACCATATAGTCGTTTCCGACGCTGTGCAAAAATCCCTCCCAAGAAACCGGGCTTTGGGTGCCGATGAGGAATGTGGCGACCACATAGTGCCCCAGATTTCTGGCCAGCAGCCCTTTCAGCGACCCTTGCAGCGCCTCCTGCTGATTGACGGGAGACTCCAGTGCCTCCGGCGTCAAGCCGCTGGAAAGCCGCAGAGGGCCCGCCTTGGGGATGTCCACTCGCTGCAACTCTCCCACCAGAGAGCCGGACTGAAAATCCACCTGATAGCCCGGCAGCTCCCCCGTGGGTAGCCACGGCGTGGCCCCCATGCCCCCCGCTCCGTTCATGGGACGCGGCTGCGAGACGTCCCAGTTAGGCTGCGCTGTCTGCCCGGCCCTTGCCGACTCCCGTATCACCGGCCACTGCTCTGGCGCAGTTCCGTTATTTCCATAATTGGCCATGTAATTCGCTCCTTTTCCTCAGGTTTGATAATAGACGTTGGCGGGGTTCTATCAATTCCGTACTCCTCTTGATCTCACGTAGAAAAGTAGGCGTCCGTGGGGTTATAAAAGCAGTGATCCCCGATGCGCGTCTGCCAATATCCCACATTGGACGGGAACCGGGAGCGGCACTTGGACCCAAATGGATTGTAAAACCACAGTGACTCGCCCACATCGGGAATCCGGTTTCCCGCGATGGCCCAGTCGGCAATGTCATAGTGGATCTGTTCCGGCCGCATGTTGTAAATGTTTTGCGGGTTATAGACCCCGCCCTCCGTCTCGCTGGCACAGACAAACTGTCCCGGCTGCATGATGATCTTGCGAATGCTTCCCTGCCCGATCCGCCGGTACTCCCCGCCGGAGGTATGGACCCGGTTCATCACAACGCCCGCCACCGCCTTCATGCCCGTTTCTCCTTCTCCTCCCGCTTCGCACTCAATCAGCCGCGCCAACAGCTCCCGGTCGGAAAATGCCATCGTTCTCCCCTCCTTGCGCTGACTCATCCTATGCGCTCTCTGTGCTGTGCGTCACCCACGGCAAAAAAAGCGCGCCGGGACTATCCCGGCGCACAAAAAAATTCAATTAGGGGTCCGTCCCTGCTCGCGGATAGCGAGAGAGAACATCTCCTCCGTCTGCTCAATGGAGCGCTCCAGCGCGTATTGCTTGGCGTGGGCGGCATAACGATGCTCCATCTCCACTCGCTCCACCGGATGCTCGATCCACCAGTCGATCCGCTTGGCCAGCGCCGTGCTGTCTCCCGCGGGAAACAGGCTCCGCTCATCCAGCGCAAACTGAGGCGTGGCAGACCGGGGGGAATCGGCAATGATGGGCACCAGCCCGCAGGCAAACGCCTCCATACAGCTCATGGCCTCGATCTCGGCGTCGGAGGTGTGGACATAGAGATCGCACATATGCAAAATCTCCAGCAGTCGCTCCGGCGTGTAGAATTCCATCACGATAGGGTTTTGCAGCTTTTCGGCCAGATGGCGGTACTTTTTCTCCAGCGGGCCCTTTCCCGCCAAAATGACCTGAATCTGCCGGGCATGGCGGGACTTGGCGCACGCCTCGATTAGCACATCCTGACGCTTTTCCCCCGCGTAGCGCCCCACCATCAAAATGTTGAACCGCCCTTGCAGCCAGTTTTCCTTGGGCCGCTTTCCATAGACATACTGGGGGCTGATGCCGTTGGAGATCACATGGAGCTGGGCCGTATACCCGTGGCGGCGCAACTGGTCGGCAATCATATTGCTGGGGCAGTGGATATGGGTAAAGCGATTGAAAAACGTATCCCGAAAGCGATTATACACAAAGTCGTTCACCCGGGTGCTGTTGCCCAAATGCAGGGTAAAGGTAATATTTTCCGGCTGGCAATGGAAGGCCGCCGTGTGCGGAATTCCCAGTTTTTCCACGTGCCGTAGACCCATGACCCCAAGGGGCGAGGGCATCATGAAGTGCACCACGTCCGCCCACGCCGCCGCCTTTTCAAAGACATGGCGATTGGGAATGGCAAGGCGCATACCCTGACTGGTGATGAGGTGCTCCACAATGGGGAAAAACCGCATCTGCCGCACGGCGTATTTATAATCCGCAGGCTTTCCAGTGGCAATCACCCGCACTTCATTGCCATGTTCCTTCAAAGCCATGGCAAAGCGGCGGGCGCTGATGGTCGTCCCGTTGGTGGCGTCGTCAAACTGATCGATTACCAGAACAATCTTCATAAAACTATACTCTCTCCTCGGTTTTCCCGCAAACATAAGACCTTTTATTTTGCATTTAGTTTACCATCTTTACGCGACTTTGTCCACCGGGAGAGTTAAAACTTCCCAAAAAGACATCATGCAGAAAAAAAGGGCCGTGCGCTCTTCGCGCACGGCCTTCCGGTCAGTTCCCTTTGTTTTCCAAAATCTTCTCCAGCCCCTTGGCGAGCTGGTCAGGGCAGGAAGTGGCCTTTCCCCCACAGCGGATGCCATGCAGCCGCTCGATGGCCTCTTTCGCAGAAAGGCCCCGCACCAGTGCGCTGATCCCCTGCAAATTTCCGCTGCATCCGCCGACGACCTCCAGATTTTGAATCACACCCCGCTCATCCAGATCAACGCGCATCTCTCTGGCGCAGACGCCTTGGGGGCGAAAAGAATAGTTCATACCGGTTTCTCCTCTTTTGTTCATTTTTTCGACTTAGAATACCATAATTCCGTTGAAAGCGCAAGGGACTTGACAAAATCGATATTCGATATTAAACTGTATGCAATAGCGATATTCGATATCAGAAAAGGGGGTCCACTATGGCGCGGGAAAAATTTCAAACGCTGACGGAGCAGATGTTTTATATTCTGCTGTGTCTGAGGTCAGAATGCTGCGGTGTGGACGTGATGGACGCGGTCAAGGCGATGACCGGCGGACGGGTCATCGTGGGGCCGGGCACCCTTTATAACCTTTTGGAGAGTTTTTTGCAGGCGGGCATGATCGAGGAGACGCGGGTGGAGGGGCGCAAGCGCAGCTACCGCATCACGGCGGCGGGTTGGGCCGCGCTGGAGACGGAATATCAGCGTCTTTTGACCCTGACGGCAGATTACCGGCGATTGGCGCCGACAAAGGAGGAGCAGCCATGAAAACCATCAAGCGGGAGATTCCTTTTTTCTCCTTTTATCAATACACCGCCATCCAGCGCCATCTGGAACAGCAGGCCTTGGCGGGCTGGCGGCTTATCAAGGCGGAAAACGGGCGCTGGCTCTACCGGCGCTCAGAGCCGAAGGCGCTTCGTTACACCGTGGTTTACTTTCCGGACAGCTCCCAGTTTGACCCCGGCCCCACCGAGGGCCAGCAGACGCTCCGGGACTACTGCCTGTCCGCGGGCTGGGAGCCGGTCGCCGACTGGGGGCAGATGCAGATTTACTGCACGGAATCGCCCGACCCGGTGGAAATTGAAACGGAGCCTGCCAGCCAACTGGCCACCATTCATCGGACTATGAAGCGAAATTTTCTGCCGGGAATCGGTTCTCTTCTGGCAATCTTTCTGCTTCAGTTGGGAATGCAGATCAGCTCGCTGCGCCGCTCTCCGGCGGAATATCTCTCCAACACCACCAATCTCTTTCTCTGGTGTTTGCTCCTGCTGGGCTTTGCCATAGATCTTTTGGAGCTTGGCGGATACGCCGTGTGGTATCGCCGCTCCAAACGCTCCATCGCCCAAGGCGGCGCATGTGTGAGCGCTCTGGGGCGTCCCCGGTGCAGCTTTGCTGGGCGTGATGGCTTTGGTGTTTCTCTTGCAGCTCCTCTCCATGGCAAACCTTGCAATGAGCGGATTTATAGTGCTGTATCTTGCGGGGATGGCGGGCATCACTTTCGTCACATGGCGCATACAAAGCGCCCTGAAAGCAAAAAACTATTCCCGTAACGTCAATCGGGCCGTCACCGTGGGGTCCATCATTCTTTTGTCCATTCTCTTGACCGTGGGCTTTACCGTGGGGCTCTTTCTGACGCTCCGCTCCGGCGTAGCCGACCGCCCACCTGTTGAGACCTATGAGGCATACGGTCAGTCTTGGAACGTCTACCGCGATGCGCTGCCTCTTCAAATCGAGGATCTGACGCAGGCCGACAGCCGCCATTATTCCACGGAGCTGACCACGCAGTCCTCCCCTTTTCTGACCTTTTGGAGGGCGGAGCAGCGCGATCGATTCGACGGCCCCAAGCGGCTTCCCAATCTGGAATATGAAGTGACGTTTTTGAACGTTCCGGCTCTTTCCGGTCTGGTGGAACAGGGCTATCTTCGGCAAGTGGAGCGCCACAACAAGAATATTGCCAAGGAATATCTAGCGGAACACGGAGAGTTTTATCGTGCGGTGGCCCCCGCCCCTTGGGGCGCGGAGCGGGTCTACCGGAGATACTCCGGGGGCCATGGCGAAAATAGTTTCCTGCTCTGCTTTGCGGATCGGATCGTGGAGATCCATTTCTATTGGACGCCTACGCCCTCCCAGATGGCCATCGCAGGGGAAAAGCTGAAAACGGCATAAAAAAAGAGAGGCGTTTGCCTCTCTTTTTTATGTGCTTACATAGCGCCCCGGGCAGTCCGCCGCTCTAACACCAGTCGGTCCGCAATCATGGCGATAAACTCGCTGTTGGTGGGCTTTCCCTTGGCGTTGGAGACGGTGTAGCCGAAATATTTTTGCAGCGTTTCCAGATCGCCCCGGTCCCACGCCACTTCAATGGCGTGGCGGATGGCGCGTTCCACACGGGACGGCGTGGTGGAAAAGCGCTTGGCAACCTCGGGATAGAGCACCTTGGTCACCGCATTGATGACGTCCATATCGTCCACGGCGATCATGATGGCCTCCCGCAAATATTGATATCCCTTAATGTGGGCGGGAACACCGATCTCGTGGATGACAGAGGTGACCAGATTTTTCAGCTCCGCCGGATGACCGTCCGCCGGGATTTCACGGCCCAGCACGGTACGCATCCGATCCAGCAGCGCGCCTGTCTCACAGGGCTTTGTGAAAAAATAGCTGGCGCCCAGCTCCACCGCCTCGGCCACGACACGCTCGCTGCTGAACGCAGAGAGCAAAATGACCTTGGGGCTTCCCTCCTCATGCAGCTTCAGACGTTTCATCACGCCGAAGCCATCCATGCCGGGCAATACAACATCCATCAAAATCAAATCCGGCTTGCGCTGTTCGATCAGCTCCAGAGCTTCCGCTCCGTCCCCGGTGGACCCCACCACAGCAAATTCTTCTGTCTCATCTATGGATTCCCGCAGCATTGTGCGGAATTCTTCATTGGCATCCGCCAACAATACAGATTTTGTGATGTCCATGTCTTCCCTTATCCTTTTCCAAGTTTTTGTGAACAATGCGGGCAATTTTGTCCCGCGCCGGTGGAGGTATAACGATTTCCCTTATACGACGGATTCATGAAGCTTCAAATCACGTTTTCTATAAATTAGCATAAACGGACAGCTTTTGCAACCTCAAAATGTAAATAACTTCCAAAAATCATTCGACTATTTTTTTAGGATGCGGCAACCGCCGTGGTTGCAGGCGCTTGCAGGATTTTGCTTTCTTTTTTCATTTTTTTATGGTAAACTATGTCAATCAAGCGAAAGGTGGACGAAAATGAAGCTTTTTGACGAAATTTCAAACTATCAGCCTTGGAACGAACAAGAGGCGCGGGATCGATTGGAAATTTTGCGGCGACTGGGCAGCGGAGAAGCGCTTTTTACCCGGGAGAACACCGCCGCACATCTCACAGCCTCGGCTTGGGTGGTCAGTCCCGACCGAAAAAATGTGCTGATGGTCCATCACAACCTGTATGATTCCTGGGCGTGGTTGGGCGGTCATGCCGATGGCGAGCAGGATCTTTTGGGCGTCGCGCTGCGGGAGGTGACGGAGGAAAGCGGTCTTTCGCAGGTAATTCCCCTCTCCGGGCAACTTTTTTCTCTGGAAATTTTAGCGGTGGCGGGGCACGAAAAGCGGGGGCAGTATGTCTCCTCCCACCTGCATTTCAATCTCACCTATCTCTTAGAGGCAGATCCGGCGCAGCCCATCCGCTGCAAGCCGGATGAAAACAGCGCCGTGGCGTGGTTTTCTCTCTCCGACGCCATTGCCGCTTCCAGCGAGCCGTGGTTTCAAACGTGGATCTACCAAAAGCTGAACGAAAAGCTGGCGGCTTTTCCAGCGTCCCATTCCTGAATTTTTTCAAAAAAGCGGAGGAAAACAGGGTTGTTTCCTCCGCTTTTTTGCGTGGTTAGGCTGCGTTTTCTGCCTTTAGCATAGTTTCAAGGAAAATTCCATATCCTTTGGTTGGGTCGTTCAGCAGCACATGGGTCACAGCGCCTACAAATGTTCCGTTTTGAAGAATGGGACTGCCGCTCATGCCCTGCACGATGCCGCCGGTGGCGGCGATCAGTTCCGAGTCACTCACGGACAGCACCAGATTGCGCCCGTCGGTGGCATTGGGAATAACTTTTAAAATTTCGATCTCATATTCTCGAATTTCGTTGCCCTGCACGTTGCTGAGAATGGTGGCAGGGCCTGTGTGCACTTCCTCTGCTCGGGCGACGGGAATGGCTTTTCCCGCCTGCGCGGGCGCTGCGGTCATGGTTCCGAATACGCCGCTGCCCGTGTTTGCGCTCAGTTCGCCCAAATCGGTTTGCAGGTCAAAATCGCCTCTGAGCTCGCCTGCGTCGCCCACCGCGCCGCGCTTGACGGCTTTCACCGTGGAGGGCAGGATGGAGCCGGAGGAAAAGGGCATCAAAAGCGCGGTGTCCACGTCTGTGATTCCGTGCCCCAGCGCGCCAAATGCGCCGGTAGCCGGGTCGTAGAAGGTCATGGTGCCGATCCCGGCCATGCTGTCCCGAATCCACGCGCCGATGGAATAGCGGCCCTCTTCATTGGGTTCCGGTGAAACCGAAAGAGTGACCGGTTTTCCGCTGCGGCGAATTTGGAGATTCGTGGAATCTTCGCCTGTTTTTTGCAAAAGCGTTTGAAATTGCTCGGTGGAGGTGATGGAAACGCCGCCGCATTCGACGATCACATCTCCTTTTTGCAAGCCGCATTCTCTGGCAGGCGTGCCGCCGTCCGACAGCTTGACCACCAACACTCCGCGGGAAAACAGCTTGATGCCGACGGTGTGGCCCACAGGGACCAGCATTCGGGCGGAGGAGCCGGCGTCAGGCGCTGTCAGATCCGCCGCATGGGCGGGGACTGCCGCCAACAGCATGAGGGCCAACAGCATTGCCGCGCCGCCCCGCAGCCGCCGTTTTGCTTTTTGAAATGGTCCATACAATGAAAATCCCCCCTTTTCAAAAACGAAACCGGCGTTTTTTTCGATTTGCCGGCAACACTATCTTTTGCGCGGGGCACAAAAACACCCCTTGCAAAAACCGCCAGCGCCGCCATGGATGCAATTGCCTGTGACGAAACGAGGGCAAAAAAAAGCGCCTTGCAGGGTTTTTCTGCAAGGCGCTCCATGTTTTTCATCAATCTCTGCGATTGAAAATTTTAAAAATGTCATCGAACGGGTCTTCCTCGGGAGCCTCGGGCTGAGGGATATCCTTTTCCTCCAGCGGCGTGGGCTCCGGCACAGCGGCGGCGCTTGCCGCCGGAGCGGGGGCTTCGCTCTGCTGTCCGGCAGACACCTTGGGAAGCTCGGCGCCAACCAGCTTATCAAAGCCGGTGGCAATGACGGTGACGCGGATCTCGTCGTCCAGCGTCTCGTCGAAGGTCGCGCCGAAAATAGTAAGCGCATCGGGATGTACTGCCGCCTGCACCAGACTTGCGGCCTGCTCCACTTCCTCCAGACCGATGTCCATGGAGCCGGTGACATTGATGAGCACGCCCTTGGCCCCCTCGATAGAGGTTTCCAGCAGCGGGCTGGAGATGGCCATTCTGGCGGCTTCCTCCGCCTTGCCCTTTCCGGCGGCGCGGCCGACGCCCATATGGGCCATGCCCGCGTTTTTCATGATCGCGGTCACGTCGGCAAAGTCCAGATTGATAAAGCCGGTGTCCCGGATCAGATCGGAAATGGACTGCACTGCCTGACGCAGCACATCATCCGCAATTTCAAAGGCGTTGGCAAAGGTAATTTTCTGGTCGGTGGCATGCTTGAGCCGCTCATTGGGGATGATGACCAGGGAATCCACCTTGTCCTGCAATTCCGCAATGCCGTTTTCGGCCTGCTGCATCCGGCGGCGGCCCTCAAATCCAAAGGGCTTTGTGACCACGGCCACCGTGAGAATGTCCATTTCCTTGGCGATCTCCGCCACGATGGGAGCGCCGCCGGTGCCGGTGCCGCCGCCCATGCCGGCGGTGATGAACACCATGTCGGTGTCCTCCAGCGCCTTGGCGATCTGATTGCGGCTCTCTTCGGCGGACTTGCGGCCCACCTCGGGGTCGGAGCCTGCGCCCTGTCCGTGGGTCAGCTTCTCACCGATTTGAATTTTATAGGTGGCACTGGAGACATTCAGCGCCTGCTTGTCCGTGTTCACCGCTACGAAATCCACGCTCTTTGTTCCCGAGCGGACCATGCGGTTAACCACATTGTTTCCGCCGCCGCCCACGCCGATGACTTTAATATTGACAACGGCACAGACGCTATTGTCATCTGTGGAACCACAGGTGAAAGT